>SLAU01000160.1 GCA_007126675.1 Balneolaceae bacterium | reverse complement strand
CGCATCCGGTCGGCAATATATTTGGCAGTATTTTTCATTCATACAAAGGTAGCTCTGAAACAGATGTTCATCAAAAATAATATGATCGCAAAATCCGGTTCACATAAAAAAAGCCACACAATATTGCGTGGCTTTTTTAAGACAGTCATTTATGTTCTTATTTTAAAAACGCAGACCAGAGAAGTTGTAGGTTACAGACAGCCATGCAAGCCTTTCGCGTACAGGAGCACCTAACACCTGACTTCCGCATTGTGACACCTGAGTTGGAATTATGTTTTAAGCTATTGGTTGCGGAAGAGTCAAAAAAAACAATAGTGATTAGCCAGCCAAGAATTAGCTACGAGATAATACTCTTAATTCTTGCTTAGGTAAAACATCGCGTTACTTTTGTCTTGAAACAAAAGTAACCCAAAATTCAAGGCTGCTGATTCGTTGCGGCTCCATCGCGGGTGGCTCCTTCGACAGATAAATCAATGGTCCGTCTCTTGTTTCCCAAGCAAACCATTTATCACCGGTATGATTTATCAAAACGTCTCCTTCGCCCCGCTCTGCTTACCGCCTCCACGAATCAGAGGCCGAGTAATCTCTTTTTAAAGCTAAGAGTTTTAACAAGGACAAAACTCTTCCGGCATCGTGATTTCTGAAGGTGGCGCTTGGTTTTACTGCGGTGTATGCCCCAAAGGGACCACTTTGTGGCGATGTTTGTAAAAAACATACCGGTGAGAAGCTTATCAAAACCTCAGGGTGTTATGGACCATTGTAGCTCTCCCCTTGAGGGGAGTACCCACGTGCGCTTTTCACGTGGGGGTGGGGTGTTTTATCGCATAGCCAAAGGAAAACCCACCTGAAGAAATCCAAGCCGGCGGTTTTTGGTACTTTTGAACGCTCAAAAGTACAAGAGAGAAATGAAGCTTAAA
The DNA here is from genome assembly GCA_007126675.1 of Balneolaceae bacterium. Lineage (GTDB taxonomy): Bacteria > Bacteroidota > Rhodothermia > Balneolales > Balneolaceae > SLAU01. Next base: position 10,990 of record SLAU01000160.1, on the reverse strand, counting down.
ATTAGCTAAGAGCTATAACTTATAATTCAAAGCCGAAGAAATTTATCTCAAAGTTGAGCTGTCCAATATTAGCAGTTTAAATTTACATTCGGGACACCTTGAATGTCTTTTAAATGCTTGTAACCTATTGACTGTCAATCTCTTAAAGTAATAGGGAATTAAAGTGCGAAAGTCAGTAAAAAAGCCACACTTTATTGCGTGGCTTTTTTTAAGACAGTTAATTGTTTTTTAAATCAAAATCGCAGGCCAGAGAAGTTGTAAGTTACCGACAGCCATGCAAGCCTTTCGCGAACAGGTGCACCCAATACCGGTACAGTTTCTGTATTGAATACATTTGATACGCTTGCCTTAAATGAAAGGCCTGTGTTTGGCAGCGAATATCCCGCGGTAATATCTGTGACAAACCGGGAGGGAATTTCATTTTCGGTTGTTGGATCTGCCTGCGGATCCATATGCAGATCGCTGTTCCAGTAACCTGACTGGAACCTGTATGCAGATCTCCAGCGGCTGCTGATGTTCAGAAAACTGTTATCAATAAAGGTATCGGTAAATGTAACAGACCCTTTAAGTTCTGTTTCAGGTACATTCAGCAGAAACTCCTGGCCTGATTCACTGTCGAAGCTCACTCTGTCGATAAATGATGCACTGACAGACGCATTGAATTTATCGCTGAAAAAGTAGTTCAGGCCAATGTCCAGACCCCGAACTTCCGAGTCACCAAAGTTGAAATAGGTCAAAAGTCCGGTAAACAAATCTCCGTCCATCTCTATTTGATTTCCGTCAGAATCAAATGGAATTGTATCTATTCCATCAGCAACTGTGGTGAGCGGACTGATAAATCCATCATACCAGGAGTAATAAGCGACAACATCCACATAGAGCTGATTATTGAAGACACCTTTATATCCGATTTCAACAGATTCAACTTCTTCAGGACGCAGTGGGTTTATATTCTGTAATACATTTCCGTCGGGATCCCTGATCTCGAATCCGTCAATATTGCCCTGAGCAAGTAATGTGTACTGAAAACCAAGGCCGGGTATTGGAATCGGTATGTAAATATTACTTTCGAGAATAGTAGGGCTTTTGAAAGCACGGCTGTAGCCTACGCGTACGTTATGCCCCGGAGCAACACTATAAACCAATGCTCCTTTAGGACTGAACTGAGAATCGTAGTTTGTATGTGTGTCGTATCTGGCTGCAAAAACGGCTCGCATCCTGTCATCCAAAAACCGGTAATCGAGCTGCAAATAACCTCCTAACTCTTCCGTATCAATATCCCTGCCAATAGCATCTGCCAGGAACGTACCCTCTGAATCAGGCTGATAGTTTCTGTACTGAACACCCGTAACCATTTCCACACCACCAAAGTTATTTCTGTACTGTACCTCAGTATCATACAAAACCGCAAGATCTGTAAAACCAAAAGCTGCACGTAATGGCTCAAGCTCTATATCCTCAAAGCTTACGCCTGCATCAAGCTGACCCTGAACAGCAGCTGCAACCTGGTTTAACTGATAGGTATCTCCCGCATCATTTTGGGTTCGGGTTATTTGAGCATACCAATTCGGGTTGCTTAACTGGAACTGCTGGTAATTTACCTGCCAGTCACGAATATGGTTCCGGCCGTTATTGGTAAGGCCAAAGTTGGTGTTTTGCGACCATCCGGCTGAACCTCTCAACTCCCAGTCTGCAAGTCTGTAATAGAGTGCACCATCAATTTTATCTGATTTGATTGAGTAATCATCAAGTATATCGGCTTCAAACACATTTTGTGTACCATAAAAATGGCCGATTTCATTTCTGTTTGGCTCAAAATCATCAGCGCGCAAATTCTGTCCGGTTATCTTCCAGCCAAAATTGTCATTTACAGTTCCGGCTACACGGTACGAGATTTCCATCAAATCCTGCTGACCGCCGCGGACAGATACCCCAACGCCTGATTCATCCCAGGGAGTTTTAGTAATCACATTTAAAACTCCGGTATGTGCATTAGGACCATAAAGAGCTGAGGCAGGACCAAGTACAAGCTCCATCGACTGTAAATCAAGATCGGTGTTTGGCAGAAAGTTACCCTGTGGTAATCCTGTTCCCGGCAGCTGAGCCATTCTTCCATCTACCATCTGCAGCAGGCGGGTGTTGAAATGGCTTGCAAAACCTCTTACTGAGATTCCCTGAGCATTAATCCCCGCATCCACAAAGTTTACACCTTTGAGATTTGCAAGGGCCGCATAATAGCTGCCGCCGCCTGTCATATCCAGCATATCAGCAGAAACACGCTCAATAGCCATGGGTGCGTCCACAATTTTTTCGGGACGGCGGGATCCGGTTACTACCAGATCATCAGCCAGGAATACGGTTTGCCGAAGCTCGATATCGAGCAGTGTTCGTTCTCCTGCCCTGATCTCCACATTTTCAATTTCTACCTCTTCGTATCCCAAAAACCGAGCAATAACTGTGTATGTGCCGGGTGTGATTTGTGATATTCTGTATCGGCCGTCTGACTCAGTAGCCGCCCCAAGGGTGGTTCCCTGCAACAATACATTAACCCCGAATAAGGTCTCTGTAGTTTCTGCGTCAGTTACCTGACCTTCCAGTGTACCTGTATTTTGTGCCCAAACCGAAAAGGTAAGGCCAACACAAAAAACAAGAGCAATGCTGATTATGCGTACCATAATAACTCCAACTTTAGTTAGTGTTTGAAAGATGCTTGTCTATTAAACTTTTGAAAAGTTTCAAACGTTAGTGATAATATATTTTCCCAATACCGCTTTGTCAACTACTTTTTGGAAGCGCTTTTAAATTAATTGTCTGCTTTTGCTACAAATTGTTTGAGTAATGGAATTACCGTTTCCTTTTTTTCTAAAAAAGCTGTGTGCCCGCAGTCATCAATCCACTCTATCTGATTGTAAGGGTTTACGTTGCTGATCTTATCCATCAGATATTGAATTTGTTTAATCATCGGCTGTGGCGGGTATTCTTCATTTCCCGGCCAGCCATCACGAAATCCCAATGCACCTTGGCATGCAGGGTCAGATAAACTGTTATCTGATACAATGTTATCATCCTTTCCATGAACCCACAAAACCGGCGGCAGGCTGTTGTGTCTTAAAATCCCGGGTACAATTTCACGGTTATTTTTTGGGGATATGGCATTCATCGGGCCAAACTTTCCGGGTCTAAAGCCCGGCCAGTAGTCTGAATCTTCACTGTCGCCGGGATATTGCTTTTCACCGGTATGAACTGCCAGCAGGGCATCCAGTATTTCTTCCTCACGCTCCGGCCTGAACCCTTCTTTCCAGAACATGCGATTCATCACCGCACGCGGAGAAAACATCGGGTCACTGATCTCTTTTTCCCCTTTTTTTAAAAGCTCAATAAATTTCTGATTTGCCGCACCTGCACCCGTCCCTGAAAAATCTTCATTCACCGGAGTGCCGGTTTCATCGATAGTTCCGCCAAATCCATAAGGCGGACCGGGAGCCATCAGTGATACACTTTTTAACCGCTCAGGCATCTCTGAAAGAACTCCCCAGCAAATCCATCCGCCCAGTGAATGGCCTGTCAGATGAAATTTTTCAAATTCAAAATGGTCTGCGAGTGCTTCAATATCATATACCCAGTTCAAGACACCCTCTTTTGAGTTGATATACTGATTTCTATCCGATTCTCCATATCCTCTCAGGTCGGGTGCGATACAGTAAAATTGATCTGATAATGCATGTATTACTTCCTTCCAGATAATGCCGGATGAGGTATTACCGTGAAGCAATAGTATGGGTGAAGCGTCAGGATTACCCGCTGCCAGCACACGGGTTTTTTGCCGGGAGGTTTCGATTGAAATGGTTTTTATTTGATCTGTGGCGGGCATCCGCTATTCTCCTGCTTCATTAAACAATTTGAGAAGATCTTTTTTCTGAATTTTATTGGAATGCCCGAGCGGCAAATCATCTATAAACCGGAAATGTTTAGGACACTGAAACCCGGCCAGATGATTTCTGCAGTACGCTTTCAGTTCATCCGCAGTCGTATCCAAATTCTCTTTAAGCACAATAAATGCACAACCGGCTTCGCCCCATTTTTCATCAGGCACTCCCACTACAGCAGCCTGGGCTACAGCATCGTGTTTGTACAACACTTTCTCTATCTGCGCGGGATACACGTTTTCCCCTCCGCTTATATACATCTCCTTTTTCCTGCCAACGATGTAGTAATATCCTTCATCATCACACTTAAAAAGGTCACCGGTTCTCATCCAGCCATCGTGCAACGTCTCTTCGGTAGCTTTTTCATTTTTCCAGTAGCCGGAGAATGCATGAGGCCCTTTCATGAGCAGTTCACCAACTTCTCCCTGCTCAACTTCATTGTCCTGATCGTCAACAATTTTTACCCCGATATGGAAATTAGGAAATCCGACCGACCCTTTTTTCCTGATGGCATCATCACCGGGAAGTGAGTAGCAATTGGGCCCGGCTTCCGTAAGCCCGTAGCCCTGGCGTATCGGTACATTTCTGTCACGATAGGTTTCAATAACCGGTATGGGGCAGGATTCGCCTCCGCAAATAGCAAAGCGAAGGGATGAAAAATCACAGTCGTCAAAGTTTTCCTCTTCCATCATCATCCGGAGCATTGTGGGAATCCCAAACAAAATAGTAACACCCTCTTCCTGAATCAGGCGGTTGCTTTCTGCAGGATCAAATTCCGGCTGCAATACAATTTTCCCTCCATGATGGAAGAGTGGTGTGAGCAGAACATGCCATCCGCCGGTGTGATAGAATGGTGTGTTCACAATGGATACATCTTCCTCTGTAAGCGACAAACCGATGGTCGTATTTACCGAATTCCAGTGTATCTGCCGCCACGAAATCATCGCTCCTTTCGACTTGCCGGTAGTGCCTGACGTGTAGAGAATCATTGCGATTTCCTCTTCACCGGCTGAATAAACCTTCAGTCCTGATCTCGGTTTTGAAACATATTGGCTGATCGATTCATCCCCTTCACTGAATGAAATAAACGTATCCGCAAATCCTTTTTTGATTGCAGATTTTGCTGAATTCGTGTATTCACTGTCTGCGGCTAATAATTTTGGTTCACAATCCTCAATCAGTTCCAAAAGTCCGTTTTCCGGCAGTCTGAAATTCAGCGGCACCAGTATCGCCCCGATTTTACCACAGGCATAAAACAGATCTATATATTCGACACAGTTTTTGGATACGGCCGCAACTCTGTCGCCCGGCTTCACTTTGTACTTTTGCTGAAGCACAGTTGCAAGGTTTGAAGCCCTCCGGTTCATCTCTGCGTAGGTATAACGGTTACCGGTTGCAATATCTGCAATCGCCACCCGTCCGGGAGTGTAAACAGTTCGTTTTGTGAGCCAATCGTTATAATACATGGTTCTTACGATTCAATAATTACCGGTTCTTCAACATCTTTTCGCCGCTCAATTTTTCCGTTTTTCAGATAGTAGGTTGTAAATCCAACCACCACTCCCACTACGATGGCAACCGCAGCTGCCACACCCGGGTTTTCGCCATCAGCCTGCGTAAACGGAACCGGAAGCATGGCGTAGTACATGATAAAATGAGTGGTGACGGCAAATATGGAAGCCAGGATGGGTGCCAGTTTCGGAACATTTTTGTAAAACATGCCAAGCATGATCGGAGTAAAAGCGGCTGAGAAGTAGGCGTACACACCGTTTTGGGCAAAAATACCCACACTCAATTTTGGATTTACAATCTGGTCCCACGAAAAAAAGATGGTGATGAACGCCATGATCCCGATCACAATGCGATTCCATACCAGCTGTGGCGGCAGACCGAATATTTCTTTCTTAAACAACTGATCGCCCGCCAGCGGCTGCAAAATATCTGTTGTAATGGATGTTGATAAAGCCTGTATTAAACTTTCGAGTGTGGATATACCGGCTGAAATCAATCCAAGTACAACGATCAGCGCCACAACAACTGTAAACTCGCTCACAACATAGGCCGATACAATATTATCCATCGGCAACGGCACTCCGCCTGCGGTTAAATCGGGAAAGCGGATGCGGGCGTAAAGTCCGGCAATCACAACAAGGAAGAAGAGAAACTGAGCGGCACATCCAACAAGCAGGTAACGGTTAACATCACGATCACTTTTCAGAAGGAGGGATTTTGTGAGAATATGCGGCTGACAAATAATTGCAATGCCCACGATGAACTGCGCTATGATGATCTCAAAATAATCCCGGAACAGGAAACTGTCATCATTTGTGGTTTGCGTCAGCTTTGGATCGATGCTGTTTAGCCTGTCGATAAAACCGAAAACTCCGTCGCGAAAATGCTCATACCCGGAGCCAAGTAAAATCACGGCTACGATAATCATCAGGATGGCCTGAATGGTGTTGGTGTACACCATGGAGTTTGCGCCCCCGAACATCATATAGCCAAAAATAAAAATGACAATTCCGAGAAGAGTATAAAACTCCGGAATATTCAGGGTGCTCGATAAAACTTTGGTGAGGCCCACACAAATAAGCACAATAAACGTGATCAGAAGTAGTGAGAGAAATCCGAAGAAAATTCCGAAGCCTTCACTTTTGTACATCGTTTTCATCCAGTCGGCCATGCTGAGTGCTTTGGCCGATTTGCCATGCTTACGGAATCCTTTTGTAAGCACAATGAGCGAGATAAGAGCTGCAATCGGCAGGGCAAACGCCATCGATATGACTCCGCTGAATCCGTAGAGAGCCACAAAACCCGGGTTGATAATAAAGGTTGCTGCACTTGTGATGGATGCGGCAAGTGATAAACCAACGGCAGCAGGCGAAAAGAGGATGTTGCCCAATGCGTAATCTTTAATGTCTTTCGTTTTACCCGCACCACGGATCACAAAATAGAGAATAATCATCACGTACAGTGTGATGAGAATCCATCCGCCTGTTACCATTTCCGGTGATGCTAACTGCATGGTTTAATTTTTGGTTTAGGATTGAAGTTCAAGATCGATTTCTAAAGGTGCATATTTTTTGATCCAGCCCTTTCGGACCCACCCCCATCCCCTTCCACCGCGCAGTCGGACGGGCTACTATCACACCAAAAAGCGGTGTGACAAGGAGGGGAGCTCTCAAAAAAAGACTGTAATTTCATGAATATTTTTTGTTTGTGAATCAGAATTCCACATAACAGATTACATTCTCACTGCACAAGCGCCAAAATGAAGGCCGCCGCCGGAGCCGATAAAGATCATCAGCTCTCCTTTCTTTATTGAGCCAGCTCTGAGCTCGCGGTCAAATACCATTGGAATGGCAGCTGATCCTGTGTATCCGAACTTTTTCATGATAACGGGGGCCGTTTCATGCGGAAGGTTCAGAATATCCATCGTTTCATGGATTTGATTGATGTTGATCTGAGTCATAAACGCATGTTTAATTGCAGAAACTTCACTGCCGGCTCGTTCAGCAACAGTCCGGATCATATCGCTCCACATGGTTGGATTCAATTCTTTCGGAAATTTCTCTACAAATTTAAGACACTGATCTTTCACCTGTACTTTTTCCTCGGTGACGGGATCAGCCGCCGCGCCGGTATAAATCCCCATATGGCCGTGATACTCACCTTTTGTTCGCAAATCGGAGGAGAGAAAACCGTCTCCTACTTTTGTTGTCGGTTCAATAATTACCGCACCGGCTCCGTCAGCAAACAGTGTGACCGTTTTTTTGTCATCCAGATTTAAAAAACGGCTCATTCCGTACGCTCCCATCACCATCACTTTTTGATAGCGATCTTCCGCAACCATCATGCTATTAGCGATTGTCAATGCAGTAGGAAACCCGGCGCATGCTGTATTTGTATCGAGCGAAGTGGCATTTTTCATTCCCATTTTGTGCTGAACCACTGAAGCTGTTGACGGAGAGATAAAATCTGGAGTATCGGTGGCAATGATCAGCAGGTCGATCTCATCCGGAGATAAACCGGCCATTTCAAGTGCGTTATTGCCAGCCTCCACGCAAAGATCGCTGGTTGTCTGGTCTTCATCCATCCAGCGGCGCTCTTCGATCGTCAGGTTTTCCCGCAGCCAGGTATCCACATCTTCGCCGAGGCGTTCATTAAACCACTCATTTTTAACAATTCTTTCCGGGGCATATGAGCCGGATGCAATAATTCTTGCTTTTCCCATTAAAGTATCAGCCCTCCGTCAACCTGAATGACCGTTCCTGTTATAAACGCTGCCTTGTCTGATGCCAGGTAGAGATAAGCGTTGGCGATATCTTCCGGTTCACCAAGCCGGCCGAGCGGTGTTTTGTTTTTCAGGGAGTCCAGCACTTTTTCCGGCACAGTGGCAACCATTTCGGTATTTATGAACCCGGGAGCTACAGCGTTGACCCGGACACCTTTTCGGCCCAGTTCGCGCGACCAGGTTTTGGTTAATCCAATCACCCCGGATTTCGCAGCCACATAATTACTTTGGCCGAAATTGCCGTACACGCCCACAACTGAGCTTGCGTTCAAAATTACTCCGCTCCCCTGCTCAGCCATAATTGCGGCTGCTGCTTTGCCGCAATTAAAGACGCCTGTCAGGTTTATGTCAATCACACTCTGCCAGTTTTCTTGTTCCATTTTCAGAAGTGTGGCATCGCGGGTAATGCCCGCATTGCTGATCAGCACATCCAGCCGGCCATGGCGATTTTTTAAATCACTCATTGCCTTTTGAACGGCATCAGCGTCTGCCACATTTACATTTTCAAAATGAACCTCAAAACCTTCATCCTTCCAGTCCGAAACTGCTTTTTCGGCCGCGCCGGTATTAACATCCCAGATCTCTACCAGAGCGCCTTCTTTTAAAAACAGATCGGCAGTTGTTTTGCCTATTCCGGCAGCACCGCCTGTTATTAAAACCACTTTATCTTTCATTGATGACATGTTCTATCTCCTATTATTTAAAAATTCTTTGACTGCCTTGTTGAATGGCCCGGGTTTTTCGAAATGTGCAAAATGTCCTGCATCATCAATCCAAACAAGTTCGGCATCTTCGATAAGATTCACTCCGCTTTCCGCTACATCTTCGGTCGTTAGGTGCGGATGCAGCATTCGGTTGGGAATTAATTGATCCTGCTTTCCGAATATGACAAGCACCGGCTGACTAATTTCTGAGAGCTGATCAAAAACCGGGGTTTCGAGCATGGCAAATACAGACTCAGCTTGTGCGCGAGCATACTCTTCAAAATCGGGATCATCCATCATTGCAAGTCTGTCTTCAATCATAAAAGCAGCACTTTCCGGAAATTCGTGGAAATTTAATCTGAGGTTGAACCGGATCATCTCCTCATCGGTTGCCATGATCGTTTCTTTGCTGACAGTCATTCTGAAAGCCTGCTCTGCTTCTTCTGAGAACGTTTCAAAACCTGCCGGTGCGGATAAGATCAGGCTGTTTACTTTATCCGGATAATTCAAAGCTGTGTAGATGGATATCTGTGCTCCCATTGAATGACCTGCAAGCACAACGTTATCAATAGGAAGCGCTTCCAGTAACTGAACAATTGATTCAGCAAAGAAGGGGATTGAATAATTCTCCGCTGTTTTGGCTGATTTACCATATCCGGGAAGATCGAGAGCAATGACCCGATAGCTTTCTTTCAATTCTTCGATACTATTCTTCCAGCCGGGCAGATAGCTTCCAAGGCCATGAACCATTACAATCGTTTGATCACCCGATCCCTCATCCACATAAGCTATCGTTTCACCATTTTCGATTTCTGCAAAATGAACATCGAACGGATACTCGAGCCAATCAAACGACTCCTGAGCATCGCAACCCGACCAGGTGAATAGCATGATAACTGTGATAATGGATGTAAATTTCAGAGATTTCATTTGGCTTTTCTCTTTTCTGTGTAAATAAACAAACCAGTTTTCTGTCTTGAATATGTTATTAAAAATTTGAAAAGTTTCAAAAGTTAGATTTAAAAAAAGGTTTATTCTCTGAATTCCGCCAATTTTTTACTCCACTCATTCAGGAATTTTTCGTTGTATTCGTCCATTAATTCGTAGAAAGCCTGCATCTCTTTCATTCTCTTGAAAGCATATTTACCCTCTTCGGTTTTAATTTTATTTGCGATATCAGCATACTTTTCAGCAATCTCCACATTACGGAACATCTTTGCCTTCTGGTTTTCAAAGGCCTGGCCAAAAATATCGTCGGCTGCTTTGTAATAGTCTTTGCGATCACCGGGAACCCAAACTTTTTCGATCAGATTCCGTTCTTTAAGCCTGCCGCATATTTGAGAAATAGGTCCTTTACTCATTTCCAGCTTTTCGGTAATATCGTCAAGCGACTGTGGATCTTTTGAGATAATCAGCAGTGCAACAATACGCCCCATCAGCGGATTAAGGCCAAAATTACTGTACGCTTCAGCAAAATCTGCAATGATGTTATTAGTTAGCTCGGGGTGGCTGTCCATTTAGAATAATTATTTCAGGTTTTGAAAAATTTCAAACGCTAAAGTAGTCAATTCACTTAACTGATGTCAATCTGAAAATTAAAACGGCGTAATTCACCAGTTCAGTTCCCGCATAAAATCAGCATTCTCACGGGCAGCATCCACAGGGTTTGTGTCTGTAAAATCTTCCTGCTCTGTAAAAAAGTACTCCATCCCGTGCTGTTTGGCTTTTTCCAAAATCGGAGGAAAATCTATCTCTCCTGTCCCAAGCATTGTGGATTCCGGCTCATCCCCATTCATCAAATCTTTCACGTGGCTGGAAGTATAGCGGCCTGAATGTTTTTCAATCCAGTGCAGGGGATCTTCTCCGGCGGCAACCACCCAGTAGATATCGAGCTGGAAATCCACGAGACCGGGATCGGTATTTTCAATCAAAATATCCTGCGGATACTCTCCATCTATCATTTTGAATGAGTAATCATGATTATGATAGGCAAACCGGATACCTTTCTCCCTGGCAACTTCTCCGATTTTGTTAAACTGGTCAGCCATCACTTTGTAATCATCCAT
>SLAU01000095.1 GCA_007126675.1 Balneolaceae bacterium | reverse complement strand
CAACCACGTTGATGGTGGCAAACACAATTGCCGCAAAACCGATCCACTGCGCGTAAACGCTGTCTGAACCGCCGGCGATAATGAGCGCACCGATCAGGGTAATACCCGAAATGGCATTTGCACCCGACATCAGCGGTGTATGCAGTGTGGGCGGAACTTTTGAGATCAGCTCAAAGCCAACAAATGCGGCCAGAACGAAGATGAAAAGGTTGAATATGAGGGCTTCCATTTTTTTAGTCGTGAGTCTTGAGTCGTGAGTAGTGAGATAAAATGGGCGACCTGCAAGCGTTCACAATCCTGTTTTTGAGATTGTGATCCTGGTAGTGTCGCGGAGTACTATTGCCGAACGCTACCAGGACTCCGGCATTCAGGTTTTTTGCATGTTGAATATTTTGTTGCAGCCGGAGACTCTGGCAGGTTCTGGGCTTCATCAATCAGCTGTTTTCTTTTACAAAGGGTGAAATGATCTCGCCGTTATGCGTTACGGTTGCGTTGGCGATAATTTCATCCTCAAAATTGAGATTTGGTTTACTATCTTCAATCAGCAGGCTCAGCAGAGAAAGCATATTCTTTGAATAGAGTTTACTGGCGTGGTAGGCCAGTGAGCCGGGGATGTTCAGCGGCGCCACAATCACCACACCGTTGTGCGTGATGGTTTCGCCCGGTTTGGTTACCTCGCAGTTTCCGCCCTGCTCGGCGGCGATATCCACAATTACAGAGCCGGGACTCATACTCTCAACCATGTCTCTGGTAACCAGCAGCGGAGCCGGTTTGCCCGGGATCAGTGCGGTGGTGATTACGATATCCGATTTTTTCACATGCTGCGCGGTCACTTCGCGCTGTTTTTCCTGCTGCCGCTCCGAAAGTTCTTTGGCGTAGCCGCCTTTGGTTTCCGTTTCTTCCTCTTCAACCGGAATTTCTACAAATTTGGCGCCCAGGCTTTCTACCTGCTCTTTTACAACCGGCCGAACATCAAACGCTTCAACCACGGCACCCAGGCGTTTGGCCGTGGCAATTGCCTGCAGGCCGGCCACTCCGGCGCCCAGCACCAGCACTTTAGCGGGAGGGATGGTTCCTGCGGCCGTCATCATCATCGGCATATATTTATCGAGATGGTTTGCACCGAGCAATACCGCTTTATAACCGGCAATGTTGCTCATCGAAGAGAGTGCATCCATCGATTGCGCGCGGCTGATCCGCGGAATGGTATCCATAGCCAGTGCGGTGATCTTCTTTTTCAGCAGCAGGTCAACATACTCTTTATTCTGCAGCGGCCAGATAAATGAAACCAGGATGGCTCCCGGTTTCAGGGATTCAATTCTTTCTTTAGACGGAGACTGTACGGCGAGCAGCATATCGCACGATGAGAGCACATCGGCGTCGGATTTTGCAATTTTTGCACCGGATTCACGATACAACTCATCCGGGTAACTGGAGCCTGAACCCGCACCGGATTCTACCAGTACATTCTGACCGGAATCTACAAGCCGGGCTGCTCCTTCCGGCGAGAGTGCCACACGTGTTTCATTTTCTGCAGTTTCTTTACAAACGCCTATTAACAAATTTACCTCCATCTTCATGTATTATACTAACATAGCGAAAAAACAGATTGATGCAACAGAAAGTTTATATGGAACCGCTTTTATTTTAAAATGATTGTCAATTTTTTGTCAGATGATACACTTTTTGACTGAACTACTACTTTTAAAACTTCGAACAAAAGATTGAAACTTTAGAGGTTTATTGATATTTAGGATTAGTTTTAAAGTTGAATTAATCTAAAAATGTATCTGAGAACAGTTCTCTTATTCTTTTTATTCACAATCACATCTGGTGTTTTGTATGGGCAGACAGGAAGGTTTTACATAGTAGAGTCGGTTCCGGAAAACAATGAGTATGGAGTTGACCTTGAAACGACAATTCAATTTACATTCAGCGAACCGGTAGATACTGATCAGCAATATGCAGATGACCTGCCTGTTGGGATTTTGTATGCAGGCCCGGAAGACTCGATATCTCTGGATAATTTCCGGTTTAATGAAGATCGCACGGTTTTTTCGGTTGATGCAGTTCATACGCCTGATACAGAATTTGCCTGGGTAATCACAATTGCAAAATCGGAGAACAGCAAACTCCTGAACCCGGCAACACTTAATTATTCAACATCGGCTGAGGGTGGATCTGCAGTTGTTGAAGGCTTGGTTGGCGCTGTAATTCCGACAAAATCGACAGCAAATCCAGACTATGTGCCGGGTGCTTTTGCATTATCCACAAAAAAACCGAACTCCGGTTTTCAAACAAATACACCGGAAGAGCTTGTTTATGCAGGTACGGTACTACAATGGGAGGGAGATGCAGAAATAAAAAATGTGAAACCGGGTGTCTATTGGCCTGTTGCTTTTATAGAGTGGACAGTAAATGGAAATTTCAGCTATGAAGAATTTGACGGTTTCGCGTTTTACAGTTTAAGTTATGATCTGGAGCCTGACAGTATTATTGTTGAAGCAGATACAGATACAATTAGCATCGGCTTGATTGAAGTAAATATGGGTACATATATTGAGCCGGAAAAAACCGGACAACCATCAACTTTTACACTTCATCAAAATTATCCCAATCCATTCAACCCATCCACAGTAATACCATTTGAATTACATCAAACCGAGAGAGTTCAGATGAGTGTCTATAATCTGTATGGGCAGCGTATCATCGAGCGTGATCTTGGAAACAGATCGACTGGTATGCATTATGTGGATATAAACCTTGAAAATAAGGCAAGTGGTATTTATTACGTACATATGGCAGCGGGAGGCCAGGTGCAAATGATTCAGGTGGTTTTAGTAAAGTGATTTTTTGCTTTCACATTTTTAATCAGGAGTACTTTATCAAATTAAAAAGCTGTTTTTTGATGGGTCGTTATTTAAACGGGAAAGTGTAATTTTCAAAATCTATCCTGATTATCCTTGGTGCCTGAATTTGTTATACAAAAGCTATCAATTTGATAGAGAAGAATGACCACAAGATGGCCCAATTTTTGTTACCTTAAGTCAGAAAAAATCAAACAAAACAAAAGAAAACAACAATGAAAGATATCGAAGGAAAAACATTTGACGTGGTAATTGTGGGAAGCGGCCCGGCCGGTTTAACAGCTGCACTTTACGCTGCTCGCGCTGACCTGAACCCGATTGTATTTGAGGGTCCGGAGCCCGGTGGACAGCTAATGCAGACCACCGATGTAGAGAACTATCCCGGTTACCCCGAGGGAGTGATGGGACCAAAAATGATGGAAGATTTCCGTAACCAGGCCAAACGGTTTGGCGCCGATTGCCGGTATGGCTACGTAACCAACATCGAATTTGAAAAGCGTCCCTACAAAGTAACTGTGGATGAGGAGACGGAAATATTTGCCAAAACGATCATTATTTCTACAGGAGCTTCTGCCATGTGGCTGGATCTGCCGAGCGAGCAGCGACTGCGCGGAAAAGGAGTGAGCGCGTGCGCTACCTGCGACGGAGCCTTTTTCCGAAACGAGCACGTGGTTATTGTAGGAGGCGGAGATACCGCAATGGAAGAAGCCACTTTCCTCACCAAGTTTGCCAGCAAAGTTACCGTGCTGCACCGGCGCGATGAACTGCGTGCTTCCAAAGCGATGCAAAACCGCGCATTTGAAAATGAGAAGATCGAATTTATGTGGCACACCGAGCTGGAAGAAGTGCTGGGCGACCCGGTTGTAGATGGCGTAAAAGTTCGAAATAACCAGACAAATGAAATCACAACACTTGAAGATGTAACAGGTGTGTTTATAGCGATCGGCCACAAGCCGAATACCGATCTCTTTAAAGGTGTGCTTACCATGGATGATGTGGGCTACATTCAAACAAAAGGGCAAAGCACCGAAACCGATCTGCCCGGCATTTTTGCCAGTGGTGACGCGATGGACCCAATTTACCGTCAGGCAGTAACCGCTGCCGGAACCGGCTGCCGCGCCGCACTCGATGCCGAGCGTTTCCTGGCAGACGCAAAGGATGAAGAGGCAATTGCGCAGGCTCACTGGAAGTGAGTACATGGTCAGTTTAATTATTCAGATTAAACTGGCGCTTCATGAGCTATCTTAAGATCATTTTACAATATTGTGATATACACTTTATGGAAAGGTGAAGCCACAGCCTGTGGCTTCTGATATTTTGGAGAGGAATTAGAAATCAGACAGTTATTACAAGAATCTGATTCAAGCTGATCACAAATAATCTTAATCTAACCTTTCTATCATGTATGAAATAAGAAAAGTTACTGTAATCTTAATAACATTAATCTTTGCTTTTACAAGCGGAGTATTTGCACAGCTACCTGAACCGGGATTTGAAATTGATGAGAATACAGCGTTTCTAATAACAGATCCGCAAGTTGATTTTCTTAGTCCCGATGGAGTAACATGGGGCGTAGTTGGCAATAGCGTGAAGGAGAATAACACGGTTGATAATCTTAAAACTCTATTTGAGTTGGCAGACGCAAATAATTTAAAAACGTTTGTTTCTCCTCATTACTACTTTCCCCACGACCACACATGGGAATTTGGAGGTGTACTCGAAATGCTAATGCATAATATCGGAATGTTTGACCGTGAGGGAGCACTTTCTCTGGAAAATTTTGATGGCTCGGGAGCTGACTGGATGCCTGAATATAAAGAGCACATTCATTCGGATAATGTTGTTGTGACCAATCCTCATAAAGTATATGGCCCGCAAACGAATGATTTAGTTTTACAGCTAAGGAAGCAAGGGATTAACAAAGTAATTATTGGCGGAATGTCAGCAAATTTGTGTGTTGAAGCTCATATGAGGGATTTGCTCGAAAATGGATTTGAAGTTGCTGTTGTTGGTGATGCAACCGCTGCGGCTCAAATGCCTGATGCAGGCCTTGATGGTTACGAGGCAGCAATGGTTAACTTCAGAATGATGGCAAGTCACGTTTTTACGACAGACGAACTTGTTTCAAAATTAAGTAACTAAGTCAATACTAATTTATATGTTTTGTATCGAAGGCCACTTCGCTTGAAGTGGCCTTTATTTTTAGTTGAGAGTTAATTGATTAATTTTAACTGATGCTTAATTATAGTGTTTTAAACTTTGCCCATAGTTACATATATCCGACGTTGGTTTGCCAAACGAAAACCATTTCCTGCTGATTGGCAGCAAATCCTGGAAAAGGATGTGCCGGTTTGGTCACGTCTGCCCGCAAGGTATCATGAACCGTTTCGGAACCGGATAAAAGTTTTTATGGATGAAAAACTTTTTGAAGGCTGTAACGGACTTCAGCTTACGGAGAGACATAAAATTGTGATTGCAGCATACGCCTGCATTCCCATTCTTGAAGAGCCCTCTGAATATTATCGCGACCTGCAGGTGATATTGCTTTATCCGGATGATTACATGGCAACTATTCACGAAGAGGATGAGGCGGGCGTAATTACATCCGGCACTGAAGCGCGAAAAGGAGAATCGTGGGATACCGGAAGTGTTGTTCTTTCATGGAGTGATATTGAGGATAATTTATACCGCAAACCGGGTAAACAGAATTTAATTCTGCACGAATTTGCTCACCAGCTGGATCAGCACTATGGACTTACAGCCGGAGTTTCAGATACCGGAGAGATCTACCAGGATAATGAATGGAACAGAACACTGGCCGCCGGCTACAGGGATTTGAACCAAAAAATCAGACGAAACAGAAAAACCGTGCTCGATCGCTATGGTGCGGTTAACCCGGCAGAGTTTTTCTCTGTATCAACGGAAGTGTTTATCGAAAACCCGGCTTTACTGAAGAGTGAATATCCGTCTTTATATAACGCACTGTCTGATTTTTACCGGTTAAATCCGGTTGAGTGGGGCAGATAGAATCTGTCAGCTCACAATGTGTTAAACAGATTAATCAAACGGACTAAGTAACAATACTACTTCTTTTTCTTTCCTACGGTTTTATCTGCCTTTTCTTTTTCCTCTTCTTCCTCTTCATCATCCTGGATTTCGATTACTTCTGCATCAACCTCGTATTCATCATCCAGATCCTCTTCATCTCCGGTTTTCTCCTTTTCAACCAAAACGGTTACATCGTTGGCGAACAATACGAACATTGTTAAAGCAGAGATAAATGGTGCCATTACTGTAAAAATTGCGGTACCTGCAACGCCTACGGTAAGCTGAGTTTTGAAAAGCTCTTTCCCTTTTTTGTTTTTTATGATCAAACTGCGGGCGTTGCCCTCACGGATCAGTTTTCTAACCTCTTTGATAATTTCATCAAGAGTACCCGTTACTTCCTGAAATAATGTCTTTTCTGTAGTTGTCATAATTCTGCCTGTCTAAATAAAAATTAAAAAAAAGTGTAAGGAATTGTCTCTTACTGTTCCATAATACGTAAAGAGAATAAAAAAAGATTCAAACCAAACATGCTATCAAAAGTATATTGCGCATCCACCATTGGAGTGGACGCCCGGATTATTGAAGTGGAAGTAAACATGAGCGGTGGAGTCCCCAAATATTATTTAGTGGGACTGCCTGACAGAGCCGTGAGTGAGTCGAAAGACAGGATTGATGCTGCGCTGAAAAATGCAGGAGCACACTTTCCGCGCGGACGAATAACCGTGAATCTGGCACCGGCCGATCTGCCAAAAGAAGGCAGTGCATTCGACCTGCCAATTGCGATGAGTTTGCTGGCGGTTTCGGACCAGGTAAATAGTGATAAACTGTCGAAATCACTGGTTTTGGGAGAACTCGCGCTTGATGGTACACTCAGGGCAGTAAAAGGTGTATTGCCGATGGCTGTTGAAGCACGCAACCGGGGGCTCGAGTATGTTGTGGTTCCGAATGACAATGGTGCCGAAGCCGCTGTTGTGGATGGAATAAAAGTGATGGCGTTTGAAAATATTGACCAGGTGATGCGCTGGTTTGATGATGAAAATTCACATGACATTTTAAAGATCGATCCCGCCACACTGTTCAGCACCAACGGGCAGCATGAGGTACTTGATTTTGCCGATGTACGCGGACAGGAAACCGTGAAACGCGCTCTTGAAGTTGCTGCGGCCGGGGGGCATAATGTAATTATGGTAGGCCCACCCGGTTCGGGAAAAACAATGATGGCCCGCCGTTTGCCCACAATTCTACCACCCCTCACGCTTGAAGAAGCTCTTGAAACCACAAAAATTCACAGTGTGGCCGGCATTATGCAGGCAGGAAAGGCTTTGGTGACGCAGAGGCCGTTCAGAAGTCCCCACCACACAGTTTCAGACGTCGCTTTAGTTGGGGGCGGCAGCATTCCGATGCCGGGAGAAATTTCAATGGCTCATAATGGTGTGCTTTTCCTTGATGAGCTTCCTGAATTTAAACGAAGCGCTTTGGAAGTGATGCGTCAGCCGCTTGAGGATGGATTTGTGAGCATATCACGGGCGCGGATGAGCGTAAGTTATCCCAGCCGGATTATGCTGGTGGCTTCGATGAATCCATCACCTACGGGTGACTGGTATGATGCCGATGATCCTGAAGGAGCTACAAATATACAGATGCAGAGATATCTCGGAAAAATCAGCGGACCATTACTCGACAGGATCGACCTTCATGTTGATGTGGAAAAAGTGGGCTATGAAGAGCTCTCATCAAAACGAAAAGGAGAAGGTTCTGCAGCGATTAGAAAGCGGGTGATTAAGTCGCGTGAAATTCAGAGTCAGCGGTTCATGGGAGTAAAATCGGTTTACTGTAATGCACAGATGAGTACCAAACTGGCACGTAAAATATGTCCGCTTGATGACAGCAGCCAGCAGATGCTGAAAAAAGCGATGAATTCCCTGGGCCTTTCGGCACGGGCTTATGATCGGATTTTGAAAGTAGCCCGGACCATCGCCGACCTGGATTATTCAGAACAGATTCAGTCGCATCATATCGCAGAGGCAATTCAGTATCGCAGCCTCGACAGGGAGGGATGGCTTGGGTGAAAAAGTTTAAAAAAGTCCTCCATGAAGCTGACATTACCCACATAATATGTATTAGTAGGCTTTAAGCAATTGTTGTCCATGCCGTTATTGCATTCGTTCATTTTGCCTTGATGCAAAACGGACCATGCCAAAGGCACTCCTATGGAGAAAGATCAAGACAGCGAATTTCTTGGCGGCGGTCGTTGCCGATCTGCTGCATAATTTCGCTTCGCGCCTGTCTGCACCGAGGCAGGTTCAAAAAATGAGCAATGGCCCATCAAGTCAGAAATAGATTTTTACAACCTGAGCCGGTATGAAATTCTGCTTTCGCAGATCAGCAGACTCCCTCAATCCGCCAATAAATTCGAGGTCCTATAAGAATCAGTTTAAATATTTTCACCCTTTTATAAATTAGATGGGTAATGTCACCCCTTGGAGGAGGGGATAAACAAACACGTTCAGTGTTTGTTGTGGGGGGATGACCTTAATGGGTTTTGAATCGACTTAATTATTGATTATTCAACTTCAAATTAATTAAGACTCATCCTCTGGCAGTCGCCGATTATACTTCTTCTGTCATTTTCTAAACAGAAAGTTCTTTTGGAAAAATTGGTGTTTTATAACCCTAAAAAGGCTTTTTTTAGAGAATTATAATTATGCGGCTGAACTTCATTACTTAAATTGAGGAACAAATTCATCAATCATAACGTACCAAGCACTATGAGAGAAGAACAAATATATCGACGAATTAACTGGGATTGGATTTTTGCACTCCCGTTTATCATCATTATGCTGTATATCTTTTTATGATATCACAGGCGGTCAAGAATCCAGTTAGGTGTCAGCCTTAGCAGCCAGGCTACTAAAATCCATCTTCGTGTAACTACGGAGTGTGATTTTTTCTTTTCTATATCTTTCAACATTTGTCTAACTGCCTTGTCAGTTTCAGCTACCCAAAACATCCCTTTTTTCCCTTCCGTCATTTCACTTTTCACAAAACCGGGCTTTACATCCGTAATAGTGATGTCATGATTCATACTGTTGCTTCGCTGCCTGTAAGCCTGCATATAGGTTGATATAAATGCTTTTGAGGCACTGTATGGTGCAGCTCTTGAGGATCCAAAAAGAGAGGCGATAGATGAAACCCCCACAATTTGTCCGTATCCCTGCTGACGGAAATATTTAAACGCTTCCCCGAAAAGCTGGACAAATCCACTCACGTTAACATCCACAATCATCTGCTCCATCGAAGTGATGGATGATGCCTGGTAATTAGAAATACCGGCATTTAAAACAATGATATCCATTCCGCCCATCTGCCGAATTAATTCATGAAGCTGCTGTTTTGAACTCTCATGATCCGTTACGTCCATTTCAGAATAGTGGAAATAATTACCCAACTCTTTTTTCAATGCTTCAAGCCGTTCAATCCGGCGCCCGGTTCCGGCAACCAGGTATTCTTTCTCCACACACTGGCGAGCCAATTCTTCCCCGATACCGGACGTTGCACCAATTATGATAATTTTTTTCGACATAGAAATTAATTCTCAGTTTAACTGGTAAGACTCTTTCTTTAACCTCACCCAGCCTTTATTCTGATATTTGTTTTTAAAAATTGACGGATGTAAAATTTCAGCTAATATTTCAGCAGAATCAATGATCCTTGGACCGGGTCGGTTAAAATAATGATTTCCATCTAACAGATATACATTATCGTTTCTAACAGCTTTTAAATCACCCCATCCATCGAGATCAATTAACGTATTTAACTCTGTAAGAGTTTTGGAAATTGTAAATCCGCAGGGTAAAATCAATAGTATATCGGGGTCGGCTTTCTTTATTTTCTCCCATTCAATCCACGGTGAGTGCTTTCCGGGTTCGGATAAGAGGTTGTTGCCTCCGGCTATTTCAACCAATTCAGGCATCCAGTTACCGCCTGTCATCAGCGGATCAAGCCATTCGATTGAAACCACATCAGGCTTTTTTTGATTTTTTACCGCTTGACTGATTTCGTTGAACCCTGCCTTTATTGAATCAACTAAATGTTTGCCTGATTCTTTTTTATTAATTGCTTCAGCAATAGTGATGAACGAATCCAAAACTTCATCTAAGGATGAGGGTTCAACTGAAGTGATTTTTACTTTTTTACCGAGAAATTTTTGGATCGCATTGTCTAAATCCTTCATTGATACGGCGCATACTTCACAATGATCCTGCGTAAGTACAACATCCGGTTTGCATTCCTGTAATCTCTCTTCGAAAACTTTGTAAACGGAGAGGCCGTGTTTCAGCAGATCAGATACTGATAAATGAATTTGAGAACTGCTCAGCTCTTCTGAATGCGAATATTTTGGCTCTGTTAATACGGGCAGATCTTTAACCTGATGGGGGAAGTCGCACTCGTGGGATCTGCCTACAAGGTTATTCCCGCTGTCCAATTTATGAACGAGCTCAGTAAGCCCCGGAAGCAGAGAAGCAATCCGAAGAGGATCGTTTTGATTCATCTGATGAGGATTATACCTGTACAGCGGCTATTGAAGGAACTTTGAATTTCAGATACTCAAAACCACCGAACAGTGCAGCACAGTAAACCAGATTTCCGGCTATCGTATAATGGAAAAACGGAATTGCAGCTGTGTAGCACATGATGAGTCCTTCCATTGTTAGAGGATACAGAGGACTGGTAAGCCACACACCGAAATTACTGATCACAAAAAAGATGACAGCTGCACCAAGTGCTCCTCCAATAACCCGCGGAAATGTGATCTTATCAAATAGTTTGATTCCCAATATTACGATTAAAGCAAAAGCACCGTATATGTAAATAAAACCGGGAGTGAGCAGAGTAAACCCTTCGTAAAATTGTGAATAAACAAAATTGTTTAAAAACAGATCACTGAGCCATAGCGCTGCTATAGGAATGATGAATGCCCACATTTTTCTGCTGAAATAAGCCGCGCCAAAAAGTGCAATTGCTCCTACAGGCGTAAAATTATAAGCATGAGGCAAGACCCTTGAGAGAGCTGCAAGAACTATAAATCCGGCGATTATGTAAAAAGCGTATTTCTTCATCTGTTTGTCTGATCGTAATTGGGCAAAATTAATTCGGATTCAAATATAACAGTTCAAATGGAAAAGTGTGTAAGGAACTGTGTGCAATTAAAAAAAGTATCAGTATTTAATCAAACTACTGAAATGCAGATAACCTTAGTTCGGCTAATGCAAAGTCAACGATAAAATGTCGGAACAGTCACCTAAAGTTCAAAAAGACCGTTGTGGCGGACAAAATAATGTAGTAGCCCCGACATTCGTATATGTTTAGCAGGCTGTTGCGGGGAGATGTCTCGACTCGGTTTGGTTCACTCTCCGACAGCCCCTCCTGGCCTTTCTTCCACGCTAGTTTCTGTGATGTCGAGCCTGCCTCGTCGGCAGACAGGCGGAGTTCCGATGCTTTTTGACGGAACGTAGTCGAGACACTAGTCCGCCAATCGGCTGATTTCTCAGCTATGAAACACACTTAACAGATACCATCATTCCTTTGTCCCTCAAGGGGCTTTTATATTAAATCTTTAAGAATCGAACTCAAGTTGATAACTAATTGTAGCACAAACGGTATCAAATCAGAACTTCATTTTAAATAAGAACAGATTTTAACCCGCAACTAAAAACCGCCAAGGTTTTTTGGCATCTTCTCCGGCATAATCTACACCAATACGGGGTGTTGTTTTGATATATTCGCTATTTATCTCAACGTTGCGGTCCTCAATCCAGATAGGTTTACTTTTCAGATCATGCCCGGAAAATGAGGTGCTGATTTGCAAAGCCTGTGATAGTTTTCCGGGGCCGTTCGTGAGGTTTTTTAAATCACCAATTCCTCTGCGCTGTTTCATGGTTTCAATACCATCGGCCGGTTTCAACCCTCTGATCAATACTGCATCAGCGAGCCCCTCGCGGT
>SLAU01000026.1 GCA_007126675.1 Balneolaceae bacterium | reverse complement strand
ATTAACCGCAAATCTTCATACTGACTAATTTCTAACAGTATAATCCAAATCTCCCTGTACGGCAAACAGATCCTGAATGTACACCCATTCATTTGCTGCTGTTCCGATAATCGCTTCTGTTTGTAGCTCCGAATAACAGATCTAACCATGGCATATAGTGATTATATACCTATTCTATTCGGTTAAGCACGGACCTTTTGATTTATATAATGCCTATTCATTTAATCACCTAAATCCCAATAGCCCATGGTCTATATTGGGTAAACGTTATTTCTTATTCTCCAATATTTTTAAAAGTTTTTCAGGATCTTGACGATTGTCCCAAAAAGCTGTGACTATTATTTCTTTTTCAGAAACTTTGTAGTAGATACTGAAATTTCCCAGAGAAGCCACTCTAACGTCTTTAAAATCGGTTGCTTTATAAATCAATGGTTGATCGGCAATTTGCTTTGTTCTTTCCGAAACCAATTTCACAAGTTTTTTTGAATAAGCATTGGATTTGTTTCTTTTAACCCAATATTCTAATATCCCAACGAATTGGAGGTCTGCTGTTCTTGTCCAAACTACATTGCGTTTAGCCATTCCAGATTTCTTTTATCCATCGCTTCCTGGGAAATCAGATTTCCGTTTTCGATGTCTCTTTCACTCATTTTCAACATTATTTTTTGCTCTCTTGTCAATTCAACGACATCAGATTCAGAGGAGCTTGAAGAAATCAATTTGTTAAGTGCTTCAAGAAAATCTCTGTTTTTTATAGAGATAATCTTGTCAATCAATTCGTTTCTAATTTTATCAACTTTTGCCATTTCGGTCTGTTTTAAGTTCAAAATCTCATAAGTTTTATTATCAAAACGCATTAAAATACCTGCGCATTACATGCCAATATAGAAGAATAGGCAAATATTTGTTGCGGATAATTGATACTGTTGTTTTAGCTTAGAACAAATGATTTTTCAGCCAATAACGTGTATCTAATCGCACATCTTCCTACAGATTAATTTCTAACAGTATAGTCCAATTCTTCCTGTACGTCAAAAAGATCCTGAATGTGCAGCCTTTGATTTGCAACTATTCCAATAATCGCTTTGGTAAAAGCTCCGATTAACGGTTTGGCAAATTACCGGCACCGGATTCGAAACCTTGCTATTTTCTAATAGCCCTAAATCTACATTAGAATTTGATAAAAGCAATCCGCCAGCCGGCGGAGCGTCGATTTGCAGAATATGCAACCTGCGAGTTTATTTAAGGCGTTTTTCCCAATAATCCGGTTTTCGTTTCGTATGCATGATGGCAAAAACCAAGATCAATTCATCCCTGTAAACCTTGTACACAATTGCATAGGGAAAGCGGTTAAGAAAAATACGTTTTGTCTGATACAGATATGGATGGCCGGCTTTGGGGAATTTTATCAGCCTCTGAACAGCATTTTCAAAATCCTGAATAAAATCGTAGGAAAGTGCGTGATCAAATTGTTTGTAATAATCAACAATATCATAAAACTCGGCCTCTGCCGCATCGTCAAGTTCAAAGGCCATTTTGCTCATCAGTCAAGAAGTGCCTTTGCATTTTTCTTCACTTCGCTCCAGGGCTTTGCAGAACTCTCACATTGCTCATACCGGTCAATACGCTTTTTAAGTTCTTTTGCCCAAGCTTCCTCCGATTCAATTTCTTTCTCTGGGTGAAGACTATCTATCAGCATATGTGCAAGTTCAGCACGTTCCTGATCAGAAAGTTTAAGAGCTTGTTTTTTGATTTTTTCGTTAATCATGAGTTTTCTCAAAAAGTTTAAATACTTCTATAGTATGGTAATAAACTCGAAAAAAGGAAAATAATTTTGTCATAGGGTAGAGATCGCATAACATGTATTCAACCACACTTCTATATGCTGATTAATTTCTAACAGTATAATCCAAATCTTCCTGTACGGCAAACAGATCCTGAATGTGCACCCATTCATTTGCCGCTGTTTTGAAAATCATTACCGTAAAAACAGTTCGACGTTTAACTGGTAGGGCAAGATTCTAACAATAGCAAAATACAATTACCAGTCCGCTTGCAGCACTTGTTATAAAGTGGTTTTTGCCATTACTGACGATGTAAATAAATTTTCGACTTCAGCCGAATTTCTATCAAAAAAAGAGTAGTTGATGTGGCACACATAACCTTCGTAAAACAATAAAACCCTCCTTAGTTTTATGGCGTGCTAGACACGGTAGTTTATTTCAAGTTATTATTTAAAAAATCTTTATCTCCATTTGTAGCATTAAATAGCCCAACTGTATTTTTTATTTTATTGTCTAAATATTCTTGTTGCTCCTTGGGGAAAATGTAGTAAAACTCTTGCGTTTCGAGTGATTTAGTCAGAGTATCTTTAAAGTTAATTTTTATTTTATATAAAATCTCTTTTTGTGAATTTGAACGAGGTAGTTTTTCAAAAAATGTATATTCGCTTCCGTTATCAAGGGGATTCGCAATTGAATAATTTTCATTAAACTCAAGAGTTGAACCAGATGGTGACCGGCTTAGACAAAAGTACTCAATTGAAAGATTAATTAATGATCTTTTCCCAATATTTCTTAGGGTCACATTTAGATTAAATGTTGTTTCATTTAAAATTCCAATATTACCTGTACAAGAAATTAATGGTCTACCAAGCATAATCTCTTGTTTATTTAATTCTTTGCTGAATTCAATCTGTTCGTTAGATAATTTTTTAGAAGTCCGTATTGACAAATATGAAAATAATGCAGCTACTGTCGCTATAAGAATAGTTAGTAGCTGAAAAACTTTATCCCAGTTAGTTAATATATTTTCCATTGAATTCACTTTATATTATCGTAGTGCTAAATTTATATGTGAATATTTTTGTGGTTTATAGAAATTTAAATTTGTCGAAGATAGTTAAGGTCTTCTCCCGCTTTATAACATGTATTCAATCACACTTCTTCACACTAATTAATTTCTAACAGTATAATTCAAATCTCTCTGTACGGCAAACAGGCCCTGAATGTACAGCCATCCATTTGCCACTGTTTGGATAATTGGTTCCTTTAAAAACTCCGATTGACAGTCAAGGGCATATAAAGTGAGGCGAACAGCCATACTACTAAAACTAACTCGTCTGCATGATGCCTTTTTTATACCAAATACGGCGATTAAACTGTGTATTCAAATAATTCCAGCTTATTAATAAAGCGAAAGTCTTTCCGGTTTTTTGATAGTAAGGGAATTTCGAGTGTTAAGGCAGTAGAAGCAATTAACATATCCGGAATCAGAACAGTATGACTTGAGCGATATTTTTTAAACAGATCAACAGCTTTTTCTGAAGTGGATTTACTTAATTGAATAATCTCAAAATTGGTTAAGAATTTTTGAAGAGATTTAAAATCTGCCTTGTTTTCACAGCCAACCATCAGTTCAAGCTGGGTAACAACACTTATTGCAAGTACGTGATCAGACTCAAAGTTTTTCAGGATTTCTTTCGTTTTTTCAATTCCCCGGCTGTAATCAATAAGTACATCCGTGTCGATAAGTAACAATCCGGCAGGCATGTTTATGGATTAGACCACTGTGATTTGCGAATCTTTCTGACCCATTCAGTACTATCCTGCATATCTTCACGATCTTTCCACATACCAAAAAACGAACTCTCTAAAATGCTTTTCTTTCCTGATTTTTTTGTGTCATCCATCACATACCGCTCATAAAGAAAATCCACGAAATCCTGGGCTTGTTGTTTAGCCTCAGGAGGCAGCTTTTTAATTTTTTTTGAAACAGTTGATTCACTCATGGTAATAATGTTTAGGTGTAATCTAATAAATGAATGCTAAAGATGAGAAAAAATTGTTTAGCTTATTTGAATCTGCCGAATATTCATCATAGGCATAACGGTTCGGCACTTCTGCTGTGGGGCGATTAACTTTATAGTAAAGCGACCAATGTATACTCGTCCGCAGGCTCATCTTTTGCACCTGCCTGCGCTGAAGCTTTGGCAGACAGGCGCATAGCGAAATGCTTGTAACTTTTACAAAAACTGAAATTCAAGAGAATAGTACAACACTTGAAAAGGTGATCCAAAAAAGGATGAATCGATAAATGATTATTCCTGCAAAAGCGAAAAAGAAAATTATAAATACTGATTTCAAGAATGAAATAAACTTCTGCTCTTTGTACATGCGAACCTGGGCTAAAAAAGAGAATAGTAAAAGTGCAGAAACTAAAATTATGTTCGAAAAAATTTCACTAATGAGCCATCCGGGTACAGTATTTAAATAAAGTAATATCAGTAATATAACAGATAAAAGAATGTTATAAATCAAAAACAGCAGTAAAAGAAATCCTCCATAGTAGAGGCCTATTGTCAGATGATGGTAGAGCAGTCCTGATTTTCTGAAGTTTACCAGGTAAAGAATAGGAGTGACAATCAAAGAGAGAATGATAATTAAAGAGTTTGATATGGCAAAGACACGATCGTCATATATTTCTGCAAATTCCTCAGTTTCAATCCCGGTTGATGAGATAATCGATGATGCTGAATCATGAATAAATTCACTGTAGTGTTGATTATGCATTTGAGACTCAAAAGGTGTGACAAACGTATCGAAACTTAAACCAAAGTGGTGAAGCAAAGAGAGGCATAAAAAATAGACCAGGTTAATAATCAAAAACATTTTTACCGGGGAGATATACCCGGCCTGCTTTTTATCCAGCCAGTTTCGGGTATAAACTCCCGGATTGATATAGTCTCGAAGAGTGCGAAATAAACGTGAATCCGGTCCCCATACAACCTCACCAATGTCTTTAAGGATTGATTTCATAGTAAAATCAATCTTGCTTTTCTGACCACACTCCGGGCAATACTTTAGCTGCTTTTGACAGCCACAATTCGGGCAGTTTTGATATTCTGATATATTTGAGTTCAAATTGATGTCACTTCATATTTGTGCGTAAAATAACATGTATTTAATCACACATCTTCCTACTGATTAATTTCTAACAGTATAATCCTAATCTCCCTGTACGGAAAACAGATCCTGAATGTACACCCATTTATTTGACGCTGTCCGGTAATCGCTTCCGGTAAAATCTTCGATTAACGGTCAGCTGCTTCTACTGAAGGGCGACCAACTTTAAAGTTCAGCATCATAACCGGAACCGGTCAGCAGGCAACATATTGTCAGCCGGTTAACTCAAAGGTTACGCTGCCAGTAGCCCACATCGATCCACCTGTTGAACTTGAAGCCCACATCCTTAAAATGTGCAACCTTAGAAAAGCCCAGCCTTTCATGCAGAGCCACACTGGCTTCGTTCGGCAGAGTTATTCCGCCAATTACAGCGTGTATACCGCTTGCACGCAGTTCAGATAAGAGTTCCTCATAGAGCCGTGAGCCGATTCCAAGCCGCTCACTGCCGGGATCTACATACACCGTGACCTCCACAGAAAACCGGTAGGCCGGACGACTTCGCCATTTCGTTGCATAGGCGTATCCCGAGATTGAGTTATTACGAGTAGCCACCAACCATGGCAGTTGCGCCGTTTGCACCTCATTGATTCGCCGAACCATCTCCGCATCGGTGACCTCATCTTCTTCGAAAGTGAAAGCCGTCTTTGATACGTAGTGGTTATAGATATCTGTGATTCCACTCGCGTCGCTATCTGCCGCTGAGCGTATCACAATGTCTGGTCTTTTCCTTGTTTCCAAAATTCTGTTTGTGTGGCTGACGGTTTGGCAATACTGCTGCGTGACAATCAATTATTGAACTCTCACAAAAAACCTGGAAGGAACCCTATAATACAGCCCCTTCCAGCAGCCCTCTTTACAACTCCACGTTTTGTGTCAGCTTAATATCTCGCGATGAGTTGCCTACCTGTATCTGGTATTCTCCGGGCTCCATCACCCATTCCAGTTGATCCGGATGGAAATAGGAAAAGGCCATTTCATCCAGTTCAATTTCTACCGTGACCGATTCACCAGCATCAAGATGAACTTTTTCGAAGCCTTTCAGCTCACGGATCGGCCTGTCAACAGACGGATCTTTATGATGTACATACACCTGTACCACTTCGGCCCCTTCACGGTCTCCGGTGTTGGTAATCGTGGATTGAACCAAAACCACATCATCATTAACTGTTAGGTCCATATCAGAGAATTCAATAGTTGTATATGAAAGTCCGAACCCAAACGGGAAGAAAATGTCCCTGTCATGAGTGTCGAAATAACGGTAACCCACATAGATATCTTCTGCGTAATCCACCGTTCCGTCGCCGGGAAATTCGCCGATGGAGTGAGAGGGGTAATCGGTATGTGCATTGGAAAACGTCATGGGAAGCTTGCCCGAAGGGTTTACTTCACCGAATAAAATCTCCGCAATGGCCGTACCGCCTTCCATGCCGGGATACCATGCATGAAGGTAAGCACGCGAATCGGGCAGCCAGTTTTCCATCTCCACGTTGCTGCCACCCATCAAAACAATGGCGGTATTATCATTTGCCTCATTGATTCTCTGTATTAACTCTTCCTGGCCAAAAATCAGCTTTAGGTTCAGCTTGTCACGCGCTTCGGCATCATAGGTTCCTTCACCCCAGGGCATTCCTTCATGCCCTTTGATCCAGCCGCCAACAAAAATAACGGCATCCGCAAGTTCAGCCAGCTCTATGGCTTCCTGCATCAGCTGCTCATTCGCCGACCGGGCCAGCTCTACTTCTCTCACATTTTCACGGGACTGTGATGCCGCATCCCCGGTGATATCCGCAAACAGGCTTTCATCATAGTAGGGTTCGTACCCTTCGGCATATATTACTTCCACGTCATCGCCCATCAGATTCTCAATTCCTTCCAAAGGTGTGATTTCGTACAGAGCCGGAACCTGCGAGCTGCCTCCGCGTTCTGCATATTTCCGTGTGGCATTGTGCCCGATTACCGCCAGTGTTTCAATTTCATTCTTAGCGAGCGGAAGCAACCCATCATTTTTCAGCAGCACAATTCCTTCGCGTGCCACTTCCAGCGCAACCTGCTGGTGCTCCTCCACGTTTCTCTGGCCGGGGCCGTGGTCGGTCAGCGCTGTGGAACGGTACATCAATCGCAGGATGCGCCGAACTTTATCATCCACATACTTTTCATCTATTTCGCCGCTTTCGATCATCTCTTTGGCGGGATTTGCCATATAAAATTCCTCGTAAACCGGATTGTCAAAATCGCGCAGCAGTTCGGTGCCCATTTCTATATCTGTACCATAAATTAATGCTTCGCGGGTATCCTTTACCGATGCCCAGTCACTTACAACAACACCGTCGAATCCCCATTTTCCTTTCAAAATTTCGTTATTCAGATATTCGTGATGTGTTGTGTACTGGCCGTTAATTTTGTTGTACGCACCCATAATACTCCATGCACCGCCATCAACCACCACATCCCTGAAAGCCGGGAAATAGATTTCATGCAGGGCGCGCTTACTGATAATCACATCAATATTGTGGCGGTCGGTCTCCTGGTTGTTCGCGGCGTAATGTTTGGGACATGCGGCAATTCCCTGTTCCTGCAAACCTAATACATAACCAACTGCCATTTCGCCGGTCAGGTATGGATCTTCACTCAGGTATTCAAAATTCCTTCCGTTCAGCGGGCTGCGGATGATATTTATCCCCGGCCCAAGAAGTACATTTTTCCCTCTCTCTTTAGCTTCATTTCCCAAAACCTCACCGAATTGATAACCCAAATCCCTGTTCCATGTGGATGCCAGGTTTATTCCAACCGGCAGATAAGTTGACCTGTCATCGTAGCCTTCGATAGCATGCCAGCCGCGTCCGTGTTCATGGCGAACTCCATGAGGGCCATCGGAAAAGACGAGTTCAGGTATTCCAAGCCTGGGCACACCGCCGGATGTAAATGAAGAGCTGGCGTGGATCATGCCTATTTTCTCATCAAGAGTCATCAAAGAAACCAGTGAATCGATATTAGCTTCCGAAACCTCTGATGTTGCTGATGCTCTGTCAGATTCGTATTGGTTTACCTCACAGGCACTTAGTGTTATACCGTATGTAAAAGTGATCAGGATTAGCAGAATATTTTTCATTTTTGGATTTCCCTTTTTTACAGTTTAATAAAATCAAAAAGCCGTTTTCATTTAAATAGATAATGATTTGGCTATATCAAAATCAACTTTAAATTGGTTTTATTGAAAAATATTGAAGTTCAAAATCTTGTAACCTAACAGAGCAAATCAATCATATCTGAAAGTTAAGAATTGTGTATTCAAATCAAGGCGCCAACCGGATGATTGTCCAGTTATTATCAAGGCTTAATTTATAGATTAGACGATCGTGCAGCCGGTTCACCCTGCCCTGCCAGAACTCAAAATAATTGGGCATAAGCCTGTACCCTCCCCATTCAGGCGGCAGCGGTATTTCTTTGCCGGAAAACTTTTTATCCAGCTCTTTTACCTTTTGCTCAAGTTCTTCTCTTGATGTAACCGGTTCGCTTTGCGAGGATGCCCATGCACTGAGCTGACTGGCACGCGGACGTTTACTGAAATATTCAGCAGATATCTCACGTGATACCTTTTCGACCGTTCCCTCAATCAGAACCTGGCGAATCAGCTCCGGCCAGAAGAAATTAAGACAGGCAGCCGGGTTTTGTTCAAGCTCTTTCGCCTTTCTGCTTTTATAGCTGGTGTAGAATACAAATCCGTTTTTGTCGTATTCTTTTAAAAGCACAATTCGTGCAGTGGGTGCTCCCGATACATCGGCTGTGGAAAGAGTCATCGCATTAGGATCGAACCTTTCGATTTTTACCGCTTCTCCGAACCAGATTTCGAATTGATCAACAGGATCGGCTTCTGCATGTTCTTCACTGAACGGTTTGCCTTGATATTCGCGGCGCATCAAAGTAATGGATTGGCCGAGCAGCCTGCCGGGGGATGAAACCTCCTCTTTTGAGGGAAGCCAGCGTTTGATGAACCGGAGCATTGAGTGAAGGGGTCTGTTTGGTTATTTGTTAATTGTTAATGGGAAGTATTGAACAGTTTAAATGATTTGGGAGAATTCTCAAAAAACGGTTTATAGATATTTAGTGATGCGAAGCACAAATCAATAATTGGATGAGAACATGCGAGGCTGTCCCAAAAGGTATAATTCATCGAATTTCGCTTAAATAATTTAGATTTATTCTTCTGACTCACCCTGTCATCCCTCTCTAAATAATAGAGAGGGATTAAATGTCTAAATTATTTAAGCTGGTTCATAAGTTGTTTTACTTTTGGGACAGCCTCATAAGCAGTAGTATGAGATGCAGTCCTATGTTGATAATAGGCGTAATCACCAACAGCTCTGAAAGAGCGTAAGCCCGGCTACCAGCAACAAATAGTTCGGCATTCGATTTAGCCTTGCATGCACGTATTGAATGGGATAGCATAATTCCCATTTGGTAACTAAATCCCTTCACAAAACGTCCCCACCGGGACGACCTGAATTGTTATCGCACCCTTGGTGCTACCGATAAAATGTCCCTGACGGGACATAAATTTTATAAGAAAGAATTACTGATAAAACATAAACAATTTTTATTTGGAACATTTCCCGTGTTCACAAATTTTAGCATCAATTTTTATGATAAACGCCATTAACCTCATCTCAGCGAGATGCTTTGTCGGTAGCACCGGATGGTGCGTCAATCGTTCTCGTCCTGTAAGAACGATTTGTGATCATCATGACACAATTTTTATTCGCAGCAAAATTATTCCAGGACGAGACAAAATATGGAAATAAAAAAAGCCACTGAATCTCTTCAGCGGCTTTTTTTGTGGAGATATATTTTTACTTAATCAGTGTCATCTGTTTAACCTGAGTTTGGCCACCGGCATCGAGGCGATAAATGTAAATACCGGATGACAATCCGGAAGCGTCAAAATTAACTGTATGAGTTCCTTCCGACTGCTGGCCGTTTACAAGAGTGGCAACCTGGCGCCCAAGCATATCG
Source organism: Balneolaceae bacterium (assembly GCA_007126675.1). Taxonomy (GTDB): domain Bacteria; phylum Bacteroidota; class Rhodothermia; order Balneolales; family Balneolaceae; genus SLAU01. Next base: position 1,955 of record SLAU01000026.1, on the reverse strand, counting down.
AATACCTGCAGCTGCACAAATTCCGACGACGGGAGCTGGTACTGAATAATCGTAGTAGGGTTAAACGGATTAGGATAGTTCTGCTTCAGAGATACAGAAGTTGGAATTCCCGTCTCTGTAACTGTACTTGTCAGTTCAGGCAGTGTAATCATCAGGTTATTGATGGCCAAACCTGATCTAAGCGAACCGCCATCACCATCGGTGTTGGAGAACTGCCAGCGGAAAAAAGCGGTTTCGCCCGGCTGAACAGGTTCAAACATGGTGCCGCTACCATCATCAACAGTAGTAATATCTACAATACCGGTAACTGTGGTACGATTCTCCGAAAGCGCTCCGTTTACTTTTCCTATCTCTGTTTCGGATGAAGGATTATCGGTAGAGAATATATCCTCTTCAAACGTGTCACGATCTTCTGAATCTAACAGGTTATCATATTTCAACCTTATACGGTTACGGCGGTCGCCGATAAACCAAGCTTCCACATCGTAACTGACTTCAAACTCACTGATCGGCTGATCGGTTTCATTAGTAAAAGCAAAAAAGAGGCGTGCATCGCGTAAATCTTCCGGCTCGCGCTCACGAATTCCAAATGAAAAATCTTCATTATCTGAAGTAAATGCTGCAAATCCACCGTAAGCGACATCCGGATCGCTGGTTTCGAAATCACCCACGCCTGTAAAAGGGTTATCCGTACGTTCTTCATCCCATGTTACCATAAAGTACTGTGGCAATGTTGGAAGACTTCCCTGGTATTCATTAAAGTCCTGCGTGTAAGTTATCACATCATTCGTAAATGCAAAGCTTTCTGGCGTATCATCAGTTTCAATCATCGCAGTAATCTCCAGGTTATTGACAGCTAAACCTGACCGCAATGAACCACCGTCACCATCGGTGTTGGAGAACTGCCAGCGGAAATAAGCGGTTTCACCCGGCTGAATAGGTTCGAACATGGTGCCAGTACCATCATCAACAGTAGTAATATCTACAACACCTGAAACCGTGATCCGATTTTCAGTGAGTGCTCCGTTTACCTTCCCGATCTCTGTTTCGGCTGATGGGTTATCCGTTGAGAAAATGTCTTCTTCAAATGTATCGCGCTCGTCTGAATCAAGTACGTTATCATACTTTAGCCTTATCCGGTTACGGCGATCGCCGATAAACCATGCTTCCACATCGTAACTGACTTCAAACTCGCTGATCGGCTGGTCAGTGTTGTTAGTAAAAGTAAAAAAAAGACGGGCATCGCGTAAGTCTTCCGGCTCGCGCTCTCGTATTCCAAACGAAAAATCTTCACTATCTGAAGTAAATGCTGCAAATGCACCGTACGAACTCTCCGGATCGCTGGTATCAAAATCTCCCACCCCGGTAAACGGGTTATCGGTGCGTTCTTCATCCCACGATACCATAAAATATTGCGGCAGGGTTTCAAGACTTCCGCGATAGTCGTTGAAGTCCTGAGTGTAGGTTATCATATCGTTTGTAAAAGAGAAGCTTTCTTCTTCATCATTTACTGAATGAAGCAATACCTGCGACTGTGCGGGCACCAATCCAATTAAAAGTGTTAGTAACAAAATGTGAAAGCAGTAACGTATTATCATGATTTATAAAGTTAGCTTTTAAAGTTGACGCGTGAATATACCAAGCTGATTTACTGAAGGTGTTAGACTCATGTAAAGTCTTCGTTAATTAAATGTTAAATCCTGCTGATCTATAAAAATTGATAAACGTTTGATTATCTGCGGTTAATAAAAGCGTAACATGAAACGCTGAATTTAACTGATTAATAAAGTAACCGTATACTAAGTTAACCTATCATTTATTATGAAAATTTTCAGCAATCTTTCAATTCTTCTGTTAGTGGCAATTCTTGCATTTGTATCCTGTGCCGAAACCCTTGATTCAAACGGCACTGATATAACTGATGCAGATGCTGATTCGGTTGATAACCCCGGTGT
>SLAU01000166.1 GCA_007126675.1 Balneolaceae bacterium | reverse complement strand
TTTTATGCAATTGCCGGTATTACAAGTATTTGGTTTCGATAGGTTAATCGCATGAATTAACAGCTCTATACAATCATTGTGTAAGCCTTTCACCTTTTCACAAAAAAAAGTAATATCAGCCGGGGTAAGCTTTTCTGCCTTTAAGTTTTTTCAAAGATTATTTTTACGGCAAAAATTACAGGTACTCTATGCTTCGAAAACGATCAGCTACAAAGAAAAACTCTTCCGGCTGGAATATTAAAACCATTCTGCTTGAATCTTTCTTCATTTTACTGGCGGTGCTTTTGGCATTGCTGCTGAACGAATGGAACAATGACAGAAACAATCAAAAGCTGGTTAACCAGATACTTGAGAGCGCAAAACAGGAGATTTCGGAAAATCTTGAGATTGTCAGCCAAACTCTTGAATACAGATCTGAATTATTAAATAATATGCGCGGCGGAACAAATGTTATTCAAAGATTCAGAGATTTTACAGAGTTAACCGACGTCAATTTTAATGAAAAAGAAGCATTGCAGGCTTTTCTGAATGAGATATTTTTAAGTGAAGGAATGCTTGACCTTACCGGTAATGAACTCATTCGCGCCCCGGATGATGGTTACTGGATGCAGTTACATAATATCACTGCAAAACTTAATCTTGACGGCAATGATCTGGTTATATATGGACCCGGAAATGTGCAGTTGCGTCCTGCTTATGTAAGCAATGTGGTTTGGACTACAGCGAACGCTTCGAATGTGCTGATTCACATGGATTTTAATACGCTAACTGAACTGTCTGACATTTACTCCACACAGGAAAGTTATTCAGAAATAAGGCTTGAGGCACTTAACATACTTTACAGTGCTCAGGGCAGTATACTGCCGGTTCTGGAAGATATGTTTTGGCTGGAACAAGAACTTAAAGCTAAATACACAGCATTTCTTGATAGGGACCGATTTTGAATAGATTTACTCCTCAGGCATTCGAATCATTCATTTATATATCACCACATTATTCCTTATTTTAGAGCGCTATAAATAAAATGATTTTGGCGAAAAAAAAGGTTGTTTCGCCGAGTGATGAAAACTAATTAACTATAAAGATATTTACTTGTCATGGCAAAAGAATTTGATGTTTGCGTAATCGGAACCGGTCCCGGCGGATATGTAGCTGCAATTCGTGCGGCGCAGCTTGGCTTTAAAACCGCTGTAGTTGAAAAAAGATTTTTGGGTGGAGTTTGCCTTAATATTGGCTGTATCCCAACAAAAGCCCTGCTTAGATCAGCTGAGGTTTTTGAATCGATCGCGCATGCTTCCGATTACGGAATTGATGTTAAAGATTACTCTGCCAACTTTGAGGGCATGGTAAAAAGAAGTCGCAGCGTTGCTGATAAAATGAGCAAAGGTGTGCAGTTTTTGATGAAGGCGAATAAGATTGAAGTTTTGAATGGAACAGGTGTTTTTAAATCTGATAAAGAATTAGCCGTAAATGATGATAAAGGGAAAGAAAAAGAAACGGTTAAAGCGAAACACTTTATTATTGCGACCGGTGCACGGCCACGCGAACTGCCGGACCTGAAAATTGACGGTGAAATGATCATCGATTCGGAGAAAGCGATGCAGCTCGAAAAGCAGCCAAAGAAAATGGTTGTTATCGGAGCCGGCGCTATTGGGGTTGAGTTTGCCTATTTCTACAACGCAATCGGCACGGAAGTTACTCTCGTTGAGCTTCAAAAAACACTTGTACCCGTCGAAGATGCAGATGTTGGTAAAGAGCTTGCTAAGATTTATAAGAAAAAAGGGATGAATATTTACACCGAAAGCTCTGTAGAGAAAGTGGAGAAAAAAGGAAAAGGTGTAAAAGTGACCATTAAAACCAAGAAAGGTGAAGAAACAGTTGAAGCCGATGTGGTATTGTCAGCTGTCGGTGTGGTCGGTAATGTGGAGAACATGGGCCTCGATAAAGCCGGTGTTAAACATGAGAAAGGCGATATTGTTGTAGATAAGAAGACCTACAAAACTTCAGCCGATAATATCTATGCAATTGGTGATGTAATTGGCGCACCATGGCTTGCACATAAAGCATCACACGAAGGCGTTGTACTGGCCGAGCAGCTTGCCGGCGAAAATCCTCATCCGGTCAACTATAACAATATTCCCGGCTGTACATACTGCGAACCTCAGATTGCATCTGTAGGCCTTACCGAACAACAGGCTAAAGATGAAGGCTATGATGTGATGGTAGGCAAGTTTCCATTTTCAGCAAGCGGAAAAGCAGCCGGACTTGGCCATGAAGAAGGATTTGTGAAGGTTGTATTCGATGCAAAGTATGGTGAATGGCTTGGCTGCCATATGATCGGTTCACACGTTACCGAACTGATTGCAGAAGCAGTTGTAGCGCGTGATCTCGAAACCACCGGTCATGAAATCATCAGCGCTGTGCATCCTCACCCAACAATGAGCGAAGCAGTAATGGAAGCTGTAGCTGAAGCTTATGGTGAAGGTGTGCACCTGGGCTCAAAACCCAAGAAGAAAAAGTAAATAATCAGGTTTTTAAAGGTCCTGTATACAATTTCAAAAAGCCTCATTTCCGATAAGGATATGAGGTTTTTTTTAACCAGCCTTCTGCTCGTCTAAATATCCACCTCTGATTCTTTATCTGTATATAAGGTTTTCCCCGATTAAGTAACCGCGCTTATTTTTATAAATTAATTATAGTAGAAGAGGTAGATACATAACAAAAAGAGGCTACACTAATATGGAGATAAAAGTAATGGAGGGAAATCATGAAACGTATAAAAACAAACCTCCCTGAGTATAAAAATCCTGAAAAAGATTTAAGGACTTACCAGACCATTCTGAGGCAAGTTGGAATGATTTTGGCTCTTCTGATCATGATAATTGCTGTTAAAGTAGATATAACAAGAGTAGAACACGAAGTTGTAATTATTGATGAAAGAGAAGAGATTTTTATGGAAGAAATCATTCATACCCGTCAGACTCCTACCATACCGCCTCCACCGAGGCCTCCGGTTCCGGTTGCAGTTCCGGACCATGTAATAATTGATGATGTTGATATTTTTATTGATGCTGAAATTGACCTTAGAATTGAGACTTATTTACCTCCGCCTCCACCTCCGGCAATGCCAAAAACTACCGAGGCAGAAGAAGAGGATGACGATGATTATTTCTTTGTTGTAGTAGAACAAATGCCAGAACTTATTGGAGGTATGGAAAGCCTGCAAGCTCAGATAAGATATCCTGAATTGGCACGGTATGCCGGCATACAGGGTCGTGTAATTGTCCAATTTATAGTGAATGAAAAGGGACAGGTTGAAAATCCAGAGGTAATAAGAGGGATTGGAGGTGGCTGTGATGAAGAAGCCCTTCGGGTTATAAAAATGGCTGAATTCACCCCTGGTCTTCAAAGAGGCAGGCCGGTAAGGGTGCAATATTCAATGCCAATTACTTTCCGTCTGAGAGAGTAAATAAATTCGAATCTGTTTTAATACCACTCAATTGATATTATTACACATTAACTGCCTTCACCGGGTACCAGAAACAGTTCATGATAATAAAAACCTTTTGTAGTGATTTCCCATCCACAATGCTGCAGATAAAATATTCACTTATTCCTGTATAAGGGTTTCCCTGATTAAGTTATAGTTCTGTAATCATTACCTTGATTAAAGTGAAAAAACGATTAGACCATAAATTCAAAGATTCTATAAGAATCATGGAGATTACAGTAAAGGAGGGTAGCCATGAGCCAAAAAAAAACAAACCTTCGCGAGTATAAAAAGCCGGAAGTTGATTTAAAAACCTATCATACTATTTTGAAACAAGTAGGTATGATCCTGGCACTATTAATCATGATTGTGGCAGTAAAAGTAGATATAAGTACAGAGGCAGCCGAAGTGCTTGCGCTGGATGAGCGGGAGGAGATTGTTATGGAGGAAATTATTCAAACACGTCAAACACCTACAATTCCGCCGCCACCAAGGCCGCCGGTACCTGTTGCAGTGCCGGATCATGAAATCATTGAAGATATTGATATTCATATCGATGCAGAACTCGACTTTGGAGGCCGTGCACATTTACCGCCTCCGCCGCCTGCTGCAGAGGAAGAGGAAGATGACGATGATTTCTTTGTTGTTGTAGAGCAAATGCCGGAACTGATAGGTGGTCTGGCAAGTTTGCAGGCAAAAATCAGATATCCTGAAATGGCCCGACAGGCCAGGATACAAGGTAGAGTTATCGTGCAGTTTATTGTAAATGAACGCGGAGAGGTTGAAAATCCGCAGGTTGTAAGAGGAATCGGAGGTGGCTGTGATGAAGAAGCTGTTCGGGTTGTAAAGCAGGCACAGTTTACTCCCGGATTGCAAAGAGGCCGGCCGGTAAGAGTGCAATATTCGATGCCAATAATATTCCAGCTCAGAGATTAACTAAACAAAAAACGGCAAACTACCTCTGAATCCATTTTGCTGTAATTTGGTTATCTTATGCAGATGCCAAAAACAGTAGAACTATATGACCTGGGATTAAAGCCATACAGAGAAGTATGGAGCTTGCAAAAAAAGCTGCAAAATGAGCTTATTGTACAGAAAAAAGCTCTGCGTGAGGAACGCGCTTCAACAGCAATACATGATGACAAGCTACTTTTTGTAGAACATCCGCATGTGTACACTCTTGGCAAAAGCGGTAATTCAGCACACCTTCTTAAAACCATTGAGGAGCTCTCGGGGATAAATGCCGAATATATCGAAATTGACCGGGGCGGAGATATCACTTACCACGGCCCCGGCCAAATAGTTGGCTACCCAATTTTAGATCTCGATAATCATTTCACGGATATTCATAAGTATTTACGGTATCTGGAGGAAGTAATGATCCGAACAGCTGCAGATTTTGGAATTGTAGCAGAACGGATTGACGGACTAACCGGCGTTTGGGTTGGCGATCAGAAAATTTGCGCAATGGGTATCAGGTGCTCGCGCTGGGTTACCATGCACGGTTTTGCATTAAATGTAAATACCGATCTATCCTACTTCGATCATATTGTGCCATGTGGTATTCAAAACCGGTCCGTAAGTTCATTATCACAGCTCACAGGTTCCAAAATTGAATTGAAAGATGTAAAATCGATACTGGTAAAGCACTTTTCAGAAGTTTTTGATGTTGAGGTATTAACTTTAACAGGCATACCTGAACGCGGTTAAGAAATTCCTTATCTTATTTGTCTTGGAATTTTTTAGCCTATTATGGTAGTAAACACAGAATAGATTATGATTAAAGAACTTGATGTAATTGACAGAAGCGGACCTTCAGAACGACGGCCAGACTGGCTGCGAGTAAAACTTCCTTCCGGTGAAAAGTTTAAGGAAGTATCAGAAACCCTCCGTAAAAACAATTTGAACACTGTTTGCTCGGAAGCCCGGTGCCCGAATATGGGCGAGTGCTGGGGTGCAGGTACCGCTACATTTATGATTTTAGGTGATGTTTGCACGAGGTCATGTTCTTTCTGTGCAGTAAAAACCGGCCGGCCTGTTCAGGGCCTGGATTGGGATGAGCCACGGCGTGTTGCCGATGCTGCATCAAAAATGAAACTGAAGCATGTTGTATTAACATCCGTAAACCGTGACGAAAGAAAGGACGGGGGCGCGCCTATATTTGCAGAGTGCCATAAAGTTCTTCGCGAAACCATTGACGGAGTTACGATTGAGTCACTAATCCCCGATTTCAGGGGAGTTTGGGACGCTCTTCAAATTGTGATCGATACACCACCTGACGTATTGAGCCACAACCTGGAAACAGTGCCGAGATTATATCGTACCATTCGTCCACAGGCAAAATATGAGAGATCACTCGAACTGTTGCTGAGAGTTAAAGAGCAGGGAATCAGATCAAAAACAGGAATTATGGTTGGGTTAGGTGAAACAAGGGAAGAAGTGATTGAGCTGATGCAGGACTGCGTGGATCATAAGGTTGATGTTTTAACCATCGGGCAGTACATGCAGCCTACAAAAATGCATCATCCGGTAGTAGAATGGGTACACCCTGATCTTTTTGCCGAATACAAGGAAATTGGAGAGGCTTTAGGTCTTGAGCACGTTGAAAGCGGGCCGCTTGTACGTTCATCCTATCACGCTGAGCGACACCTATAGCTAATTTTTTATTCATCAGACACAAATTTTTATTTTATTGAAATAAACAAGAAGTATAAACCTACATTCACCGGAAACGCTTCCAATGATTTCAATCATAACTGTAGTTATTCTTTGTTACCTGATAGGAGCAATTCCAAGCTCCATCTGGTATGGGAAAATGTTTCGCGGGGTGGATATACGTGAACATGGCAGCGGTAATGCAGGGGCAACCAATACGTTCAGGATTTTAGGCTGGAAAGCCGGCACCATCGTACTTCTGTTTGATTTTGGGAAAGGACTTTTTTGTACGCTTGTGGTCAGCCAGCTGGCTTACAGTATTGCAGGCGGGCCGGTCAGTTTTTATGAGGGCTGGGATGTAAACTCAATGCTGCTGATTTTTTGTGGTGTGGCAGCTGTAATCGGCCATATGTTTCCGGTTTATGCAAACTTTAACGGCGGAAAAGGCGCGGCAACTGCCTGTGGTATGCTGTATGGAATCGAACCACTTTCAATAAGTATTTCTCTTGCTGTATTTTTGATAGTGATGTTTGCCAGCCGATATGTTTCGCTGGCTTCAATTACGGCGTCATTTATATATCCATTTAACCAGCTGATATTGCGTTATGGTTTTGACTGGCACATTGATGGCAGCATCATCATCTTTAGTTCGGCCCTTGCTCTCACTATCATTATCAAACATAAAGGGAATATTAAACGGCTGATGAGCGGTACAGAAAACAGAGTATCTTCATTCAAACCATCTTCAGGAAAACTAAATAAGGAGCAATCAACAGCGTGAAAAAAATCTGCATAATTGGAGCTGGAAGTTATGGCACGGCTCTGGCCATTGTACTAACTGAAAATGAATTTCCGGTTACGATGTGGGCGCGGGAAAAAGAAGTTGTAGAGGGGATTAATAATCACCATATGAATCCGTCCTACATCAAAGATGTGAAGCTGCCTGAACTTATAACAGCATCGAATAACCTGGATGAAGCCATATCGGATTCAGATATGGTCATATTTGCCACTCCTACTCATGCATTGCGCACAGTTGCTGAAAAAGCAAAAAGTTCATTTAATGGCAAGGAGATTATTGTTACCGTAACAAAGGGAATTGAAAAAGATACCCTGATGACTCCGTCTCAAATACTAAAAGATGTTTTGGATGGTGTGATTCTGGAAGATCAGATTGGAGTACTTTCTGGGCCGAGCCATGCTGAGGAGGTGAGTAAATTTAAACCGACTACGGTCGTAGCCGCTGCTTATTCAAACCGGGTAGCCCACATTATTCAGGATACGTTTATGACTCCTATGTTCCGGGTATACGTTAACCACGACATCACAGGTGTGGAAATCGGAGCTGCACTGAAAAACATCATGGCCATTGCTGCCGGTGTGATTGATGGCCTGGGTTTGGGTGATAATTCAAAGGCTGCACTAATCACCCGGGGCCTGCACGAAATGAAACGTATGGGGGCAAAAATGGGTGCTTCGCAGGATACTTTTTCCGGCTTAACCGGGATGGGTGATCTCATTGTAACCTGCACCAGCCAGCACAGCCGAAACCGGTTTGTGGGATATAATATCGGAAAGGGTAAAACACTGGATGAAATAATCTCGGGAATGGATATGGTGGCAGAAGGTGTTAAAACAACCGATTCGGTTTACCAATGGGCGGAACGGAATAATGTGGAAATGCCGATCACCAAAGCGGTTTACAGTGTACTATTTGAAAATAAGCAACCCAGCGAAGCCATATATGATCTGATGACGCGCAATCCGAAAGAGGAGAGGAGATTGTAATTTTAACGTGAGTTCGATATAAGAATTTGGGAAAAAGAGTCTCCCCTTCCGCCTTAGGCGGATGGGGCCGGGGGTGGTTAACTACACTTTGCTCAAGGCTATATGTTGTAAATTTGATTCAATGTCTTTTTAACCACCCCTAAATCCCCTCCTTGAAAAGTAGGGGACTTTTTCGCTGCCAAATTTAAAGTTTTTATATCGAATTCAGGTTAATTTATAAAGCTCCAAAAGCTGAATTTATATAACATTCGGATTAATTATTCGTAATGAATACCCAAATGTTAATTTTCGGTTGCATTTTTTTGAAACTTACGGGTAATTACAATATCAAATTATTCGTTTACAGATGTGCCTGTTTGCAATACCTGCATTAAGTGCAGTTTTACCCCATTTATTCAACTTAATTTATTGATGTCATGAAATTACCTAATGGTGAAATCGTAATTTCTGAAATGATGCCCGCCGATCTGCGGAATCTTATACAAACAGGAGAAGGCCCTTATCTTGAATTTAAACGTAAGATCTCAACACCCGGAAAAATTGCTCGTGAAATAGCTGCTTTTGCAAATACCAACGGTGGTACAATTTTAATCGGGGTTGATGACAATAAAGACGTTGTTGGCATTACAGGATATTTTGAAGAAGAGTATCAGCTTTTGCAAGGTGCCCATGACTGCTGTGTACCCGGTGTGCACATTAAAATAGAGATGGTTCACGACGGGCCTAATGATGTGATGATTGTTCAAGTACCTGAGGCCGAAAAAAAACCGGTATATGTTAAAAACAAAAAGAAACGGCTGGTTTTTGTTCGCAGAAAAGACAGCAGCGTGCTGGCAAGTGATGAACTGACAGAAATACTGAAATTGCAGCATTCCGGCGAAGGGGTTACCTTTGAATACGGAAAAAATGAACAGATGCTGTTTCGTTATCTGAATGAGTATGGCGAAATAACTGTTCAAAGTTTTGCGAACCTGATAAATCAAACTACCTACCGTGCATCAAGAATATTGGTTAATTTAGTGAGTGCGGGTGTGTTGATTTTGTTCACAAAAGATGAAACTGATTATTATACGTTTGCTGAACGTACAAAATAGAATTATTTATTTATGGCTGTTGAAGACGAAAACCTGGATGATGTAATTGCTTCTCTTATTGATGACGTAGAGGATAGCGGCGATACTGTGTCGATGCCCGGATTTCCTGAGGTATCGGGCGAGGCGAGTGAAAATCCGGTTACATTAACCGAACGTGCCGCCAAGCAGATCCGGGCCATCAAAGAAAATGAAGACCTTGATGAAGAACTATACCTGAGGGTTGCCGTAGAAGGCGGCGGCTGTTCCGGCCTGAGCTATAAACTCGGTTTTGATATCCGCACGGATGAAGATGAAATAGTGAATAGCCAGGATATGGAAATCGTAATCAACGAAAAACATATCCTCTATCTGGACGGAATCGTAATCGATTATCCGGATGGATTGGATGCCCGCGGCTTTACCTTCGACAATCCCAACGCCAGTGAATCCTGCGGCTGCGGCACATCATTCGCCGTTTAAAGAGACCTGACAGCGTGATTCGGTGCTTTTCCGAATCTCCTGTAAGCGTCGTTCGCAGGGCAACCAAAAAGACCTGACAGCGTGGTTTGGTGCTTTTCCGAACCTCCTGTAAGCGTCGGTCGAAAGGCTACTAAAAAAGACCTGACAGCGTAGATCGGCGTTTTCCCGAACTTCCTGTAAGCGTCGGCCGAAAGGCTACCAAAATAGACCTGACACGGCAATTCGGTACTTTTCAAAACTCCCATTAAGCACCATAGCCTACTTTCGCTTTCCTTCCTCAACTACTTCGACTCCTTTGAACCGGTCGGTAATCAGGCGAACACCTCTCTTAAATGTAATATAGTGCCAGATCCACTCTGCAAATACCCTGAACCGGTTTCTGAACCCTATCAGGAAAAATATGTGTATTACCGACCATAATATCCACGCAATAAACCCGGAAAACTTTAATCCCTTAATATCCGCAACAGCTTTGGCTCTGCCTATTGTAGCCATGGTACCTTTGTCAACATAGGTAAAGGGTTTCACCGGCTTTCCATTTTCCCTGTTGCGTATCTGTTTTGCTACATACTTACCCTGCTGTAATGCAACAGGAGCAAGTGCCGGAAGCGGATCTCCATTTTTATCTTCAAGATAAGCGGCATCGCCAATTACAAACAGATTGTCTGACCCCGGCAAGGTTAAATTGGATTTTACCTTCACCCGGCCCGCTCTGTCTGTTTCACAATCCAATTCAGATAGCAGTGGTGCCGTTTTAACACCCGCAGCCCAGATAATGTTAGGTGTTTCAATAAAATTTCCATCGATCTCTGCGCCGTTTTCCCTGATCTCCGTAACCGGCTTTCCAAGCAATACATGTACGCCCATCTTTTCAAGATCCTTTTTTGCCTTTTCGGAAAGTTCCTCAGGATATCCGTTCAATACGCGCTCTCCTGCTTCAGCCAGGTATACGGTAGTCTCTTCCGGAGAAATACTTTTAAAATCGCGCATCATGTTGCGTTTGGCGATCTCAGCAATTGCCCCGGCCATCTCTACTCCGGTTGGTCCGCCACCAATTACCACATAGGTAAGAAACGGTTTTCGATCCTCAGGATTCTCATATTGATCGGCTTTTTCAAGCGACAGTAAGATCGTTTCACGAATAGAAAGTGCGTTATCCAGTGTTTTTAAACCCGGTGCGTGTTTTTCCCAGTCGGCATTGCCAAAATAATTATAGATCGCCCCGGGTGCGGCAATGAGATAATCATAGCTGATCTGTTTACCGGAGGCCAGTTTTATTCTATTTTCTTCGGGTTCTATCTCTACAACTTCACCCAGTACAGTACGCACGGAATCATCATTGCTGAAAATAGAACGGATCGGTATAGCGATATCGCCGGGTGACAGGGCGGCAGTTGCAACCTGGTAAAGCAATGGCTGGAACAGATGGTGATTTTTTTTATCAACAATTATTATTTCAAAACCACTTTTCCGCAGATTCTTAGCGGCTGTAATTCCTCCAAATCCACCCCCGATAATTACTACATTCTTACGGCTCTTCACGTCAGTTCATTTTAGCTTTTGCTGTTTTTACAAATTCCGCAATTTCACCTTTTGGAATCACCATTTTGTTGTTGCAGTAATGGCAAACAATCTCCTGACTTTCACCTTTCATCTCTTTCAGATCATCATAACTGAGCATCGACATCGCATTTCTGAACCTTTCGGGCGAACATCTGCAAAAAAAGTGAACCGGCTGTCTGTCGAGCTCTTTTACTTTAAAAGGCTTTGACGCCATTTTCATGATATCGTCAATGTAATGCCCTTCTTCGATGAGTTCGGCAATGGGCGGTAATTGTGTAATCGATTTCCGGATTTTTTCGATTTCACTTTCATCTGCTTCGGGTAAGCGCTGCAGCAAAACCCCGCCGGCCTCTTTTACAGAGCCGTCATTATTCAGAGAAACATCAAGAAGTGTGGCGGACAAAATTTGCTCTGATTGTGCCATGTAATATGCGATATCTGAATTTATATCACCCTTTGCAAGCTCAATGGTGCTGGTTTTTGGCTCGGCTTCGTTGTAAAGTGTTTTGGATACGGTGAGCACCCCGATCCCAAGTCCGTCGCCAATCGATGCAGTTGTATCGGAATAATCAATTTCGGCGGCGGGGTTATTCACGTAACCGCGCATTTCACCAACACGGTTAGCCTCTGCAGTAATTGCACCAACAGGTCCATTACCCTCAAGCCGTAATTTAATTCGCTCCTCACCTTTCAGCTCCGAAGCGAGCAGCATTGCAGCGGTTAACGATTTTCCCAAAAGCACCGTGTTTAAAAGCGATAGGTTGTGCCGGCTTCGGGCCATTTCCACCACATCGCTGGTTTTAACTACACTGATTTTAAAACGGCCTTCGGGATCTATTCCTTTAATCAGCCGGTCTCTGTTTTTGAACTCTTCTTTATTTAATGACATACATATTATTTAAACGTATTGAACTTCA
>SLAU01000271.1 GCA_007126675.1 Balneolaceae bacterium | reverse complement strand
TTGGCATTTTGTATGAGCATGCGCATGGCGTTATTGTCGCTGCGCTGGTAGAACAGCACTTCCTCAACGCCGCCTGAAAAGAGTCCGTCGACAGTTAGCTCCAGTGCCGATTCCCCTTCAATTGCGTTATAGAACCTCAGGTAGCGGTTTACCGGTATGGTTTCATACTCAATCTCATCCGGGTCGTCGCCATGGGCAAGTTCAACGGTGCCCCCCACCTGGTAGTCGTAGGTTCCGAGCGAGAGGCTCAGAAGGTCCATGATTGTGAGTGATGCTGCCTCAAATACCGGCCACTGATGAACCGGGTTCAGCTCTCCGGCAGGCGGTACTTTAATCTGGAAGGCCGAATAATGCACTTTGCCTTCAACGCCATCAAGCATCAGCGAAAGACTCCCTGACAAATCCAGTGCAAAAGGCGAATCCTCGATATCAATGGTCGAGATGTTGCCAAAAGTGAAACTGAAAAATCCTATATCAGCAGAAAGGCTATCCACGATGACGTTAAACTCCAGGTTCTCTGATAAACTGGCATACGAGAAGCCGTACTGATTATTCGCCGGATCGCCAAATCGCACCCTACTGTCCGGGTTAAAGGTTCCATCGCTTTCTTTTTCAAGAAACAGTTCGGCATACCCAAAGAAAATAGATTGATCACCCGTACCTTTACCGAAATTAAGAAAGTCGATTTTTGCACCTATGCCGTCAACCCGGAACTGGAACAGATCCCCTACGTCAATTTCGTTGATCTCGCTCTCATCATCAAAAAAGTAGCTGATGTCCACTAACGCATTTTCCACATTACCGTCTACCTGAACCAGCTGCAGCTCCGATTCGATATGGCCTGAAACCGGTTGCGGAAGGTTGAGAGCCATGCCACCCTCAAGATTCAGGCTTTTTGAGCCTGACTCCCACCCGATACTTAATTGTTCTATATAGGCAAGATCCTCAAACAGTTCGATTTTCTCTTCTTCTGGTAAAAGGTCAGCGTCGATTGCGAAGTAAAGGTCAGTACCTACTGTAAGTGTATCAAATCTCATTGGATGATCGAATAGAATAAGGTCACCCCCAATACTTATCCGCATCGCATTATTTTCTGTGATTTCAGCGCTTGCCCAATCAAGACAACCCTTAAGGGCTCCCTCAAACAGGAGAATATGCGGATCTTCACTGGCATCTTTACAGGCATCATGACTGCCGCTCAGCGTTACGCTTTCCACATCCACGGGTTTATCGGTACCGATCCCAAACGTCAGTTTTTCTACAGCCAGTTTAAAATCATTCCCGAGCATCTCTTCAAAAGCCAGTGCGCCGGAAATAAACACTGAAAAGGAGCCTGCTTCATGTTCATTAGTTTGATATGTTATTGCACCACCCAATTCGGTAACATTCAGTCTGGCAAGCCCCAGATCGATATCCGTATCTTGTTCTATTCCAATCAGCACATCCCACTCGCCCTCACCGGCTGACCATTCCGTTTTAAATAAAACAGGATTTCTCTGGCCACCATTAGCCATCACCTCCATGTCAAAGAAACCGGAGAATCGGGCACTGTTTGTTTCACCAAACTGAACTTCGGCCCCGTAAAAACCGAAATTGTCGACCGGTGAAATTTCGTATTCAGTAAATTCTTCATCAGCATCGTAGGAGTCCTGATAGTTGCCGGTGGAGATGGTTGCCTGCTGAAAGCCGTTTTCGGTAAACAGAAGTTCATCTATCACAATCTCTTCAAGCCCAAGCTCATCGGTTAATGCTTCGGGAAGCCTGATTTTTGCCGAACCTCCGAGCTGGTAGCCGCTGCCCTGGCTGAACTGTATTCCTGTTAGTTCGATCGGGAGGTTCGAGTATGGTTCCAGGTCAAATCCATCTTCCAAGATCACCTCAATTTCGCCGCTTGTAATGGTCGAGTAGCTGTCGTCTACCGTGAGTGAAAAATCGATTGAAAATACGGGCGCATCAGAATTTTCATCGCCGAGTGCCGCAAGCACCAGATCTACATCGGTGCCCGACACGACCCACCCGCCACCATCGGCTTCCTCAGTCTGTACAAGCTTATTCTCTTCCTCATCTTTTAATATAAGGTATGCGATGTCGATATCAGGCAGGCTAAGCTTTTTCGGGACGTCAAACGCTGCGACCAGATTATCCAACCTGAATCCTTCCGTTGCGCTGTAGTAGGCAAGCCGCTGATTATCGAGGATAAAATCGATCTGGCCTCCTGCTAACCTTGCCGGCATGCTGTAACCCGGAGGATTGAGTTCTACCCTAAAGGAATTTCCTTCGCTGTCGTCAACAAGGTGAAGGTCAATCTCCGGAAAGAGCGAGTCCTCTCCCTCGCCGGCAAATTCTCCAATATTCAGGCGGCCGGAGCTGACACCACTCACCGTAAGGCCATTTGCATCCAGGGTTACCTGTTCCGGCAATGTCATACTGAAATGCGGAACACCCGGCACCTCGGTAGTTTCATTGGGCGGGGGAACCAGGCGCCAGATGCCTTCACCGAAAAGGCCAACTTCAAGAGCAGCTTCACTTAGCAGAGTCAGGCTTCCGCTTTCTATGGCAAACTCTTCAAATCCGAACCGCATCTCATTGAGAAGTATTTGCGGAGAGTTAATCTGTTCGGAAATGTTCAGTTCGGCATTTCCGCTGATGGTAAACCCTTCGCTGTCGAGCGTTGCATCGGTAACCCGCATATCAATGAAGGGATTTTCGAAACGTGGCAAGGCCCATCTGAAATCACTTTCCACAACAACCTCACCTGATAGGATGGCCATGTTGATCAAATCAACAGACAGAGATTCACCGGTTACAGAAACGGGTGAAGCATCTTCCTGCAATGGCGGCAGCAGAAGTGTCGGGCTGCCGGAGAGTATAAGCTCCTGCTCACCGTTTTCTGAAACATCAAAGCTTAATGAACTGTTGGCGATTTGAAGGCCAAGAGGGCCCAGTTCCATAGTGCCGCAAGGAGTAAAGTTGGTGATCTCTCCGCTCAGATAACGCCCGGAGGCCACCTCAAGCAGTGCCGAGGGGATACAATCCTCATCATCCGTTTCGAAACCGGGCAGGCCGACTACATCAGTATCCAGCATCACTGAAAAAACCTGAGCACCATCCACTTCATCGAGATAGCCTGAGGCGGTTCTTAGCATCAGAGACGTTCCGGTTTGGCCCACCGGTATCTGAAGGCCCTGTGCATTAGCCCCAAAAGTGTACTGCTCAATCTCGCCTGTAAGAATGCCGTTGTTCCAACCGGCGCCGTAAACCGATAAACCTGCCTGCGAAAGCGCCTGGTATCCGCTGCCGGTGTTCTGGGAAAACTGCGGAAGTTTGATTTCAAGATCGATCTGCGGGTCGAGCGCCTCGAACAGGCTGTTATACCAGTTTTGGGCCAGCTGAATCGACACAGGCGATTCCGTTCGAAAAGCAACCGGCCTTACTGAAGCATTTGCAATCTGAAGGGCAGGAATATTTAGCGAGCTAATATCAATGTGGGGAATCATAATTTCTTCGGGAGAAATAAAAATTGAGCGAAACGGCAGATCAAAATCAATGCCTGTCTCTTCGCTGCTAAATCCGAGCCGAAGATCGAGCTCCATTTCAAAGTCGAAGCCTGTATCCGGTGAATATTCCAGCCAAACCGAGTTCAGTTCTTCCGCCCTCAGGTAGCCGAAGTTAAAATCGAGCCGTGTCTCAAGGTTGCTTAATGCCTCCTCGTAATCCAGGTTCAGGATAAAGTTTCCGCCATTATTCCATGTTGCATCCATTGGAACAGAATAAGCTGTCTCATCTCCGAGGTTTACTTCCATAGCTCCGTTTATCCCAATATTAATGCCCGAAAAGTCTGTAGTGCCGGGTGCCACATTCACCCCGATGGATAGATTTTCTAATCGTATATGAACCAGACCCATATCGGGTATTAATGGTATGCGTATATCCACATCTTCAATATTGATAGCTCCTGATGCAGTTCCTGCTCCATCAAACCAAACTTCCGCCAAAGCTGTCTCACCAAAGTGCTGGCCAAAAAGCGAAATCTCGCCCGAAGCATACAGGCGTGTCACGGGGCTGTCGCCCGCCATAACACGCTCAAAACGGAACTCATTGACCGCAAGAGGGATCCCCATAGGAGTCAGGTCAATCGGGACTGAGCCTTGCGGTATCCCCGCCCTTATCACTCCATTCTTCAGCAGGTAGGTTCCCTGTTCAATAGCGACATTTTCGAGTGTAACTTCCCATTGCGGCGTTTCCACATTCAGGCCCTCTAAAACCGGTGCACCGAATACAAGGCTCATATTCTCTTTGGTGGTTAGCTCAATAAGCCCCTCTTCATTCGTTTCATAATCCACTATAAATTCACCCTCTTCATTTTTCAGATCGAGCCAGGCTATCTCTTCAGTGGGCAGCATCAATCTGTCCGGAATCAGTTCCTCGATCCAGCCCCATGCAGGGTGAAAGCCCTCGGCATCGATCCATGCTACCCGGCTGGCGTTCAGGAAGAGCTCGATTTGTCCGCCTGCAATCACAGGGGAATTAAATGCGAGTGTGAACTGCTCCATCGAAGCTGTGAGAGGCGGCGGGGTGTAGGCGCCAAACCTGAGCAGCGCTTCGGCTGACCCATCCAGTGAAATACCGGCCGAATCCACTACAATCGGGCTTTCGAGATTGATCAGGAATCCGGCGGCCAAATCTTCGGGTACGGCCTCATCGGGCAGCCTGAGGCCAAAATCGATACTAACCGGAGAGCCGGCCATTTCTGATGAGCCAAGGCCTCCCGCAAGAGCCACCGATGGCACTGTTGATATTTTTCCGCTTTTTATCCGGCCGTCAAAGCCAACCAGAAGCTCATCGAACACCACATCTACCGATTCTTCTTTGATCATCAGAGAATGGGTGCCATCCACCTGCAAACCCTGTCTGTTCAAAATTGCCTGCTCCAGTTCAAATTCCATAAATGGATTTTCCTGCGGGAAGCCCCATACAAAGGGCCCTTCGATCAGCAGCTCAAGCTTTTCGATTTCGCCCGTTACCAGGTTGATCTCCACATTGCCTCTGCTTATGAGAGTCTGCCCGTTTTTATCTTCATACTCCAGTTCAGCGGTACCGGTGAGTTTTGCGCGCTGCCCCTTTTCGCCTGCCCGGAAGTTTACGGTTGCATCAGTCAGCGACAGTGAAAAACCGCCAAACTCCAGGGGGCATTCAACATTCCCACTCAATTCGCCTTCAAAAACTCCATCGCTTCGTACATTCAGCTCACCGGTAAGAAGTTCTGTGCTTCCTCTGTTTTCGTTGCAATTAAACGGCGATCCGGCCATCAGGGCTGTTTCAACCCAAACTTTTCCTTGCTGCTCAAATCCATTAATACCTGCTGAGCCGCTGATGGAGCCGCCAATCTGCTTTAATTTCAGGCCGTATTCTTCGCCACCCACAAAGCCGGGGCCGAAACTTGTAAAGCATCCCTCATCCGGTAGTTCAGTGGTTGTAATTTCGGCATTTAATGCCCCATTGCTGTACGATGCGTCGGTAACTTCAATACCCAGGTTTTCCAGGCATTCCGGAATTTCAACACGCGGTTTCACGGTGGTGCATCCCAAGCGCAGTTCCGCATCAAAAAAGAACTCAAGCGGAAACTCAACGGTGGTGGAAGCGGGCAGGTAATCGGCCCAGGGCAAAACAAAATCCGGCAGATGGAAACGTTTCGGCTGAACAAAAAAGCCGCTGATACACCCTTCTGAATTTCTAAGCTGATTTTCATCATACTCTCTTTCTTTGAACTCAAGCCCCTCATCGCTTACCGCATCGGTTTCGTCATCGTCAGCGGGTTGATCGGATGGATCATCCGTTGGCATTCGAATTGGTTCACGCCCCGGCTCCGGCGGTGTTGTTTCGTCTACATCGTCATCTTCAAAGGTATCGTCAGGCTGCTGGCCGGGTTCACCACCAGGCTGGGCAGGGCCATCGCCGGGATCTGTCGGATCGTCTCCGGGCTGGGCGGAATCATCACCTGGCTGGGCAGTATCGGATGGATCGCCTTCACCCGGCTGAGTGGGATCATCTCCGGGTGACACAGGATCATCTTCCTGTTCCTGGCCGGGTTGTGATGGATCGCTCATTTCACTCTGGCGGCGTTCGAACTGAAATGCCAAATCCTGGTTCCAGGGAATCCGGTATCCCCAGCCTTCCGCTTCCGAATAGCTGATTTCGGGCGTTTCCAGATTGCGTATCTGCAGGGTACCGATACCGAGGTTTAACGACGGATTGGTGAGGCAGCTTGAATTAAACGACTGTACACTCACACCATCTTCATTGTTGATGCCAAGCTGCATAGAGCTGCTGCAATCGGGGCCGGTAAAAAGGTTCAGGTTCAGATCGGCCGACAAACTCAGGTTAAAGGCTGTTTCTCCATCCGTATCTGAGCTAAGGTTACCCACCACCCGTTTGCCCTTTAACTCAACAAGATCGTGCCCCTCATTCAGGGGTATCTCTTTGTCGAGATCACAATCGATTGCCATTGTAGCCCCATCATGGCCGATGGAGATTGTTCCGATCTGGCAATCGGCACTTTCCCCGAACAGAGCAAGGCTTCCCGAAGCAGAAATAGTTGTTTCCGGAAAACTGGCGGTTACGGAGGCAAGATCTGCCTCAACCGGGTTTTTACCGATTTTCAGCCCATCCGGGGCATCTGCCGTAAGTTCGCCCTGCAGCCCCTGGGGAGTCCATGATATAGAACCCGATGAGGCCACAGCATCCTCTCCGGGCAAAAGTATATCACCGCTCAGATGAAAAGCTTCACCGAACGTCCAGCTGATATCCAAGAATTCAACAATCGAAGATGCCTGGCCAAAGGGCAGCACTGCCTCCTGAACACTGCCGTTCACGTTGCCACCCAGAACCACGGGGTTATCGAGCCCCGTTTTCTGTATTCTGAGCTGGCTGAACTCAATAGGCACCGTTGTCGGGTTCCCGATATGAAGCGTGGCGAACCCATCGAGCGTGTAGCTGAAATCGTCTGCCTCAGTTTGGCTAATTACAAAGTTCGTAAGCCTGGCAAACCCTGGTATAAGCACCACTTCCTGGAGGTCAGCAAGCGACTCTCCTTCACCCGGCAGCCCGCTGTAAGTAAAAATTCCGATTTCACTGCGCCCGCCGTCGCGAAACGGATACTCGCCAAAGGCATCGCGAGCAGTAACCTGCCATGCATATACTGTTCCCGGCTCAAATTGCAGCTGTTCCTGAGTCATCACAAATGAAGTGAGGTTTTGTACTACCTCTTCCACTATTGGAAACCTGGCTCCATCTATAGCCTGTTCGGGCTGCTGTCCGCGCAGAAGCTCCACAATCCGGATCTCATATTCAATATTCACATCTGCCGGAGCTGTTACCGGGGCCCATGTAAATATCGGAAAAGGCTGAATTACTTCGCTGCCTTCGGCCGGCGATATAAGAAGCGGCGGCTGCCCGTAAGAAACCGTAAACTGAGCCATACCCGGCAGGGTTGATATCATAGAGAAACGGTCTTCCGGAACTGCCTCGATGGTGAGCATATAATTTCCTTCCGGGAAAAGACCTGAGTTAAAGATGCTGCGGTCGGCTCTGGGAAGGCTGCTGATAACCTGGTTCAGCGTTTCACTGAATGTGATTTGCGGTTCATCCTGAAAATTGTTGTAAAGATAAAAGCCCGGCCTGAAGGTTACAGGATCCGATTCAACTTCTGCAAGCCTGCGCCCGTCTTTTTCGAGGGTGAAAAGAAACCGGAATGTCTCTTCCTGATTGGTTGGCGCCGTGTATACGAACTGTATCGGGTATTGGCCGTTATCGAACCGGTTTATCTGTTCCGCCAGCGAGGGCGAGTCCAGAACGCCGGGCACACCGAGTATCTGTACCTGCACCGAACCCTGCGCACGAAGATCTTGCGTTGCGGCTGTAAACAGCGCCGTAAACAAAATTGAGAGTATAACAAGGAGTTTAAATTGATTTGCTTTCATCATAATTAAAACCTGTAATTGAATTGCAGTGAACCCTGCAGTTCCTGGTAATTAGACAGACCCTCGGCCCGGTTGTTGTTTAAAAGTCCCCGGAGCTGAAACCGGATTGTTGAGGCATCACCCAGGCGGTAATTCGCACTCATTGTGGTATTTACCTGGTCTGTAATTCTGTCGGGCGTGGGTGCGCCGGTGCTAACTGATAAGCGGTTTTGCGACCATCCGGCCGACACATTGGTGTTCAGCCTTTCGTCAAAAAAACGGAATCCTGTTCCAAGATTTGCACCGTATGAACGGATTGAGGTGCCGGCTCCATCAGAGAGTAAAAAGATACTGCTGCTGTTGATGCTGAAACCCGATGGAAACTGAAGCCGGTAACTAAGAGTATTTGTTGAAACCGTTTGATCACGGTCCGGCCTGATTCCCTCCCGGACAGCATCGCTGCGGTCGCTCATAAACTGAAGGTTACCGGAGTAACTGACCATATGAGACAGTTCACCTCTTTCAAAATTGAAGGTGGGGCTGAACATAACCATTTGAGTAATATGCTTTTGCTGCAGCCGTACCGGGTCTGATACTTCGTCACCCGGCCTGTTTTCATTTCCCATAAAAGAATATGCACCTGCGAGTGTAAGGCGTTCACTTACCGTGTATTGCAGGTTTGTACCGGCCTGGTACCTGTAATAGGTTGAGAAGAGCTGGCCAAGCAGGTTATTTCGGGACAGGCTGGTGTTTACGCTAACCCTTAAGCGGTTATCCATCAGTATAAAAGTAGGCTGCAAAGCAAAGCGCTCTGTATCGTTCAAGATTCTTGAGAGCCCGAGTGATTCAAAGCCCGGTTGTATCCTCTCATACTGTGCCTGCAAGCGGAAGGCTTCGAGGGTGAGGCGCATCTGCAATTCACCGGCGAAATCCACAAAACTTCCTTCCCGTTCACTAATCAGAAATGAGGGAAACAGAGAACTCCCGCCCGAGCCTATTTCCGGGTTTCTCATATCGGGAGTAAGTGCCGATGCCGTGAGCTCTCCCTGAAGGTTAAGGCGCCCTTCAAGCAAATCGATGCCGCCTTCGGTGGTAATGTGAACATTCTCGGCCGGCGATACCATATCCGTGAACCCAATTGAACTCTGCTGGTCGCGGATATATGCACCACTGAGCCTGAAATAGCTTGAATTCTCCCGGCCATATCCCAGTTTACCCGCATATACCATGCGCCGAAATGACGGCTCATTAAATGTCTCGCCGGGCCTGAATTCATTGGGCCTTTTGTTCTGGCCGCTTGCCATCGAAAATACAAAATCACCGTGATTCAGAGACAGCTCACCTCCCCTTACATTGATACCCCTGAGGCCATATCGCGAGTAACCGGGATTCACATCGCCTGCGGCAAATGTACCCCAGCTCCAGCTTGTATTAAACGATAACCGGTTTATATTCTGGTTTATCCGCGATTGCTGTGTGGTATAGGTAAGGTTTATTCCCGACCTGAGCCCAAGCAGGTTGAAAGATGCATTGGCAAATGCCTGCGCGGAAAGTGTTTCCTGCCGGGCTTCTATCCCGCTTACACCGTAACCACGTACCGTAAAACCAACGCTTCCGTTAAGGTCGAGCGGGCCCGATTGCTGTGCGACAGAAACTTCCGGCGCCATAACAATTAACAGCGTGGCCAGGCCTGCTGCAGCCACAGCGGCTATAACCTTCTTGAATGTGGTTTTCAGCATCATGGTTCAGGTTTATTTAATGAGTGTAAGTTTTCGCACCCTGACTCCTGCCTGGGTTTGGAGCCGGTAGATATAAACCCCGCTCGAGAGTGCGGAGGCGTCGAACTCAATCGTTTGCGATCCGTTTTCCAGCCTGTCGTCCAAAAGTGTAGTAACCCTGCGGCCCAGCAGGTCGTAGACAGTAAGCGAAACCATACCCGGTTCAGCAAGGTAAAAGCGGATGGTTGTAGAAGGGTTGAACGGGTTCGGGTAGTTCTGGTACAGATAGATGGCCTCATCGCCCGGCACTTCAAAATGTTCCGAAACCTGTTGCTGCTGTCCGTCATTTTCTATCGGTGTCAGAAGAAATGCGCGAGGTTGTCCGTTTACTCTTGCTGTTCCGGCAATCTGCCCCAACCGGTTTACGGAGGCAGCTTCTATGAGCTGCCACTCACCTATGTTCTGTACAAGATCAGCCAGAATAAAGAGGCTGCTGCCAACGCGAAGGGAAGCTGATACACCGTTACCGTCAGATTTGTGTGCTGTCTGATTTCTTAGGTTGTAATGGCTGTTTTCTTCATAAAAGCGGAGCCCGAAACCAGTGCCTGCTTTCGCCGGCTGATCCACAGCTACAATTCCGGCCATCCAGCCCGATTCGTTTACACTGTAAAATTCTCCGGTTTCAGCAAGCACCTGGGGCTCGCTGTTTTGAGGCCAAATCATCGGGCTGTTATTGCTGCTTCCCACAGCAAGCCCGGCACTGTTCATATCATAAATTCTCGACCCTTCAGGCCCTGTCTCATCATTTCTGAAACCGCGTGTTACACCATTCGCATCCTGCACCAATCCGGCAATGCTATTATCGTCAGAAAGCGAGTATATGATACTTAAAACCCCCTCCGGTACCAGGATGGAAATCAGCTCTTCATCCCAGGCAAACCCACTGAACTGGTTTCCGCTTTCCATAACACCGGCAATTACCCCGCTGCTGTTGATTGCGTATGCCGTGCTGTAGCTGCCTGTAACCGACGGAGCAAAACTTGTTTCGGTGTTATGATATCGGTATGCGCTTCCTTCCGTTGGGCTGACAACCGCAAACCCTGCCAGCATGCCGCTATCGTTTATTGCGTACGCCTGTATGTCGCCTGTACCCTCAATTTGAGGCTCTTCAAGTTCTTCCCCGTTCCAGATAAATGGCCTAACCTGATCAGTACTGTTGAGCGAAATTCCGGCCACTTCACCAATATCGTTCAAGGACGTGGCTATACTTGCACCTCCACCCAGGCTACCAAGATCGGTAAGTTCAAACAGGATGGCATTTATCTGAATTGTAATTTCTGCAGATGCCTCCCGGTTCAGGTCGTCGCGAACCGTGTAAGTAAAACTGTCGGCCCCGGTGAAATCTTCAGGCGGTGTGTAATTTATCAGCAATTCATCCACGATATTTGCAGCACCACCGGCTTCAGTGGGAGTTTCGGCATCTATAACCGATACCGGCCTGTTTTGAGGATGAGATACCACACTGCTCAGATCAATGGCCAAAGACAAATTCATCCAGGTTACCTGTTCGAGATTTTCAGCCACCGGAGGGTCAAAATCTTCATCCGGTTCAACCGTAACCTCGAACTGATCAGATACAGACCCGCCCCGCCCATCATCTGCAGTAACCGTTATTACAGCTGTGCCCGGGCTTACCGGTTCTACTGTCAAAAGCTCATCAACCGCAGCCGCTGCCACACTTTCATCACTGCTTTCTGCCGTGTAAGTAAGTATATCTCCATCAGGGTCGGAAAAAACTGTATCAGGGTCTGCCTGATAAGCAGCGCCTCCAACCACCAATACGGTGTCCGGGAAGGGGCTGATCACTTCAGGCGGACGGTTGATGTCTGTTACCGTTACAGAGAAATCGTGCTCATCGAACAGCTCACCGTCACTCACCCGAACCGTAAACTCATACTCACCGGCCTGGCCAAAATCGGGGTTAAAGGTGAACAAGCCATCTGATGTGATGGATGCATTTTCTACATCATTACCCTGGGTAAGAGAGAAAGTCAGATCATCGCCATCGGGATCATCTGCCTCGAACTGAAAAGAGAACTCGCCGTCTTCCGCCACTGTGGCCTCATCAAACGTTTCCGTAAAAAACGGTGGCTGGTTTGGTTCTTCGCGCACTTCAATTGTAAACGCCTGCGAAGCTGTCAGAACGCCATCATCCGCGGCCAGCTCTACTTCATGATCTCCAACATCACCCTCCGATGGTGTACCCTCAAGAAGGCCGGTTCCATCACCGTTATCGGTAAAAGT
>SLAU01000179.1 GCA_007126675.1 Balneolaceae bacterium | reverse complement strand
TTTTAACACTGGTACAGCTTGTATTGGGCACCCAGGTTCGCGAAATGGTGGATGTGGCAAAAAATGTGATGGAGCTGCCGCGCGAACAGTGGCTGAACACGGAAAGCCTGCTCTATGAAGTACACCGCAGTTTTTCGTGGCTGGTAGTATTGATGGCCGGCTGGCTGCTGTGGGAAAACAGGAAACACCCGATTCCCAGCCGCCTGGTTAAACTCGGGTACCTGATTGCCGCGCTTATTATTCTGCAGATCTTTTTAGGCATCGGGATGGAAAGATTGGGGATGCCGGGCTTTTTCCAGCTGATGCACCTGGTAAGCGTGGCGGTGTTGATCTGTGCCGAGTTTCTATATATCCTGATACTTTGGTTTTCCAATAAGAGAAGTTGAGCCTGCAAGGGGTAAGACCTCCAAGGTTTTCGAAACCTTGGAGGTCTCACTCTGTTACCTGTTCACATCTCGTTTAATCTCCACAAGCGTGGCGCCCCAGCTGCTTTTGTCTGTTGCCAGGCCGTATGAAACCACGTGCGGATTGCGGTCGAGAAGTGCATGTACCCCGCGCCGAAGGGCTCCCGTACCTTTTCCGTGAATAATCCTGAGAGAGGTGATATCCTTTTCAAGGCACGCTTCGATATACTCCGGTAACAATTCACCCAGCTCGTTCGGCCTAAAGGTGTGCAGGTCCAGAACGCCGTTAATCGGTACTTCTATGGGGTCGGGTTCATTGGGCATTGTTAGAATTATAAAATCATATAAATATTGGTTAAGAAATAGTCACCAATTCCGGGTCTTTGATTATTGTAGAAATGGAAACCATTAATCAGATCATCCCTGGCAAGATCAAGGATTTCAATCTTCACCGGGTCGCCTTATTGATTTCTTTTTTTGCTTGTTTCCAATCAATAAATTTCGCCTTACCCTCCCGAACCATTTGAGCCCTTTTGTCTAACTGCTCTTTATGACTCTCCGGAACAGAAATTTGCTTTTCATCGGCACTTATATCTTGCCAGATTAACTCCATGAGTGTCAACTTTTCCTCAAGAGACATTTCCTTTAAATCAGCTACTGATATCATACTCAATTTCTTTTGTTAACAAGAAATAAAAAGGTGCATGAAATACTTTCCTACTCAAACGTTATCAAAAAAGAAGAAGTATTCCAACTTGGTACAGCACCCTTATAATTGCTCCAGACCAAAAAATAACAGTTCGCTGCGAAACTACCATATTGATTATTTCGTAAGTTTGTGCACTTTTTTACTTTATTTTATCTGCCCACAAACTACTGACTAAAATGGCTATTACCTGGATACTACTGTTTATGGGAGTTGTGGTACTCATCTTTCTGCGAATGAAGAGACACAAGAAGTATGTCTCATCCTATAATTTCAGATTCCCCCTGGGCAGGATTAAAGACCAGGCCGGCTTCGACAGATGGTCTGAAATCACTGGATATACATTTGCGTTTTTGGCCATACTTCTGGCAGTTCTCTCAACTTTTTTTCCTGAACATGAGATAACCTTTTTTGTTCTGATGCACGCACTGATATTTGGTTTACTAATCATATATATCATCGGGAGTTACCGTTTTTTGAGATAATTGAGCGGATAATCAATTCAAATACATCCTTTTCTTTCACGTTCAGTTTAAATTTCATGCATACATTAGTGTAGTGTGAGTTTGATTTAAAGTCGTAGAAATTGACAATTTAAAACTGAGGCTGTCCAATAAGGGCGTCATCCCGTACTTGATACGGCATCTCCTAACTTTGATAAAAGCAGGAGATGCCGGATCAGGGTCCGGCATGACATAATCAATAAACTTTAAGCTTTTTAGCGCCCTTTTTGGACAGCCTCATTTAGGGGAGTTTCTTTTTTTATAATCTAAAATCGAATTCATGTTATTCAATGCGCTGAATTTAAGGACGCGTAATTTTTCGAAAATCGACATCTGCATTAGAATGAAACAGGCCATCAAGAGTTTTCTGATCTCCGTATTTTTACTTTCACTATCAACTGCAACTGCCCAGATCAGCCTTGATGTGGGCGGTTATCTGCAAACCTGGTACATCGCTGATCAGCAAACGGAGTTAACAACCGGGGAGTCGATTAACACAAACGGATTCCGCCTGAGGCGGGCTCGCATAACTGCCCGGGGTGAGCTCAGTGATCGATTCAGCACAACAATCTGGACCGATTTTGCCGGAGGCGGTAACGTACTGCTCGATTTTCACGCCGATGCACATCTTCATCCTGCATTCAACATCAGGGTGGGGCAGTTCATCATGCCGGGGCAGTCGCACGATACCGCACGGCTGGTTTCATCACGACTGATTTTCTGGGAACGGCCGGGAGTCTCAACGGCCCTGGCTTCCGGAATGGGGTATGATGCTTTCCGTGATATTGGCGTGATGGTTTATGGCCGTTATCGCAGCCTTTGGTATGGAGTGCATGCCGGTAACGGAGCCGGACGGTTTACACAGGCGGGAACACAGATTACTGAGCGAAACGCCGGCGGAGGACTTTATGGTGCCAGAGTGGATCTTGAGGTATTACCGGGCCTTATACTCGGCGGGCACCTTTCCACAAATCAGCAGCGTGAAGTTGTGGAGCGCGGTACCGGACCGTTTGATATCGACCGGAAATCGGCCTCTGTTCGCCTGGCCACCTCAGATCTCGGAACAGATCGCCTCTACACACAATTTGAATACATGGGGATGCGTGTGAATGACGACAGCCGCGGAGTGCAGATAAGTCCTGACGGAATATACGATCTGGATGGGTTTTATGGAGAGATCACTTATGGAATCACCAATGAATGGCATGTTCTTGGCCGCTTCGATCGTATGAATCAGACTCCCGGGCAGGCTGCCGGATTATCTGTTGAAGATACGTTTCAGCGAGGCCAGGTTACACTTGGCCTTACCCGGTACCTGTTCCACAACGATCGCGAAATTGCCCGTGCCCACCTGAATTACGCCAAGAGCAGGTCAACTCCCGGTAACCTTGATTCCCATATCATTGTGCTGGTGATGCAGGTGAGGTTTATACCAACGTAGAGAAATAGAGCTTAGTCACCCTTTCAGGGCTTGTTTTTCAATATGTTGATCAACCATCTTTCTGTACAATTCCTGAATGGTATCATCCAATGGAGTGTCGGTACTAACATGAATAATCCTCTTTTCGTCAATTTCATCGGGTGCACGATAGGCTGAATTCAGCATTTCAAAATCCTCG
>SLAU01000292.1 GCA_007126675.1 Balneolaceae bacterium | reverse complement strand
CGTACAAACCCATGCTCAAAGTTCCACCATTTTTCATCAGGAGCACCATCAATGTTAAATTCATCCGACCATACCAACTCATACCCCTCCGGTATGGATGGTGAAGAGGTGTCTGGCTCGTAAATACTGGTCATCTGAAATCGGTCCGGGTTCTCCCGGTTGTACTGATTGTTTTGGAGCAATCCCAGGTAAACAGGAGAGATTAATTCCGACTCCCATTCTTCAGTTAGCGCTACATATTCATGGAATTTCTCAAATTGATCAACCGGGATGTTGTTTTCTTCTGCAATGTCTTTAATAAGATTATACAGTTCAATAGTATTTTCAGTCAGATTCAGATACTTATAATTATGAGTAGTCATAGCAATCCAGTCGCGATCACTATTCCTCCAGAAAAGAGCTTTATGGGGCTGGTCACTATTTTCACCGGTTAAGAAAGGAACGAGATCAACTCCATCCAGCTCTTTTGACGGCTCCACTGCCGCATTCGCAACTGAAGTTGCAAAAATATCAAGAGAACTTACAGGCTTATCGTAATCCAGGTTTTTTGGAAGTACAGCCGGCCACGACACTGCATAAGGCACTCTTACTCCGCCCTCATAAAAATCACCTTTGTAACCTCTCAACGGTGAATTATCAGAAGCATTGTCAAAGGTTGGTCCACCGTTATCTGATAGAAAGAAAATCAGGGTATTCTCAGTCAATCCATGTCTGTCAAGAGTTTCATAGAGATCACCAACGCCATCATCAACCGCACTGATCATCGCAGCATACGTTCGGCGTTTTTCATCATCAATATGATTGTACCTGCTCAAATATTTCTCCGTTGCCTGCATTGGTGTGTGTGGTGCGTTGTATGAGAGGAATAAAAAGAATGGAGTTTGTTCAGCCTGCCGCTCAACAAAGTCTGCCGCCTCTCTCGAAAGTGCATCGGTAAGATATTCATGTTCGTCAACGCGCCCATTGTTTCTCATTATGCGGGTTCGGTATCCATCCCATTGTGCTCTAGCTTCAGTTTTGTCTCGTATGGTCCACTCCTCCGGAAAGTAGTGGTGCCCGCCTGACAGAAACCCAAAAAATTCGTCAAATCCTCTGTTAAGAGGATACAGTGATTCATGAGCACCCAAATGCCATTTACCAATTATCGAACTTGTATATCCGCCCCTGCCAAGTGCATCAGCCAGAGTCTCTTCCGAAAGCGGCAATCCCATGGTAGAATCTTTAGGGGCAAACAAAGGGTTACGGCTTGCTCCAAACCGATCCTGGTAGCGTCCCGTAATCAACCCTGCCCTGCTTGGGGCACATACGGCATGAGTAACATAGCCGCGAGTGAAACGTACACCGTTTTCTGCAATTCTGTCGATATTTGGAGTAAAGATCTCAGTGCTACCGTTAAAACCGACATCTGCATAGCCCAGGTCATCAACCAGGATGATAATCACATTCGGCTTTTCAATGCTATCTGATTGAGCTATTACATTTGCCATTGGATACCCAACAATCAGACCGGTCAGAATTATTTTTAAAAGTACTGTGAAACGTACTTCCAGGCACCTTGGATAATATTTTGAAAATGTGATAGACACCAGCTGTATTTTTGTGATAGAGATGTTATCGCTAACATAAAGATAGAAACTATATCCCGATTTTCAAGCACTATTTTTTATTGAACCAGAGTACTTTTTGATAGGGTGAGTTTTTCCACAGGCACCATTTAATAGATGCTGATTTGTAGGGGGCATTAACAAAAATTCAAAACCTCCAAGGTTTTAAAAACCATGGAGGTTTATTGGTGTTAAGACCAAAGAAGCAGCCAGAAATAGTGCTACAAATGAAAAGACTAAATGAAGTTGTGTGTATCAGGCTTCAGAGATTCAGAAATTAATCTCCTCTTCTACAGAAAATTCCAGTCTGAAATGAGTACCTGATTTACCATTTTCTGACAGGAATTGAGCCTTAGCTTTAAGCTGGTTTACCAGTGTTCGCATCAGTGTCATACCCAGAGTTTGCTGCTTACCAAAGTCTACGTTTTCAGGCAAGCCGTGCCCGTTATCGGAGATGTCGACGGTCACTATTTCACCATTCTTTTTGAGCTTAATATTTATCTCACCCGATTTTTTCCCTTTAAACGCATGCTTATAAGCATTTACAATACATTCGTTTAAGAGCAACGAAAATGGAATAGCAAGATTCATATCAATCCGGATATTATCCAGATCATAATTTACGGCCACCTCTTTGTTTGGATCATCAAACGAGCTGGCTACCGCATCCACAAGCTCTTCGATAAAATCGGAAATCAGTATATCAGCAAACTTTTCATTTTGATAAAGTTTCTCGTGTACCAGTGCAATCGACTGTATCCTCAGCTGACTTTGATGCAATACATTTCTTCCTTCTTCATGTTCCATATTCCACATTTGCATCTGAAGAAGTCCCGAAATAATTGCCAGGTTATTTTTCACCCTGTGATGAATTTCAGCCAGCAAAATATTCTTCTCATTCAGTGAATTACTGATCTTTTTCTCCGCTTCTTTTTGAGCTGTAATATCACTCGCTACAAATACAAAATGTCCTGTGTCTTCAATTGCATCTTCTATTTCTGTAAAAGAATAAACTACCGGAATCTTTTCATCATCTTTGGTAACCAGCTCAGTCTCTTGTGTATCAGATTCACCGTTACTTTGTGCCTCAAGCAGTTTTATACTCTTAAACTGGTCAGAATCAAAAAGATCTCTAAAGGAGATATTCTCGATTTCATTTTTCGAATACCCAAGTTTATCGAGCACCGTTTTGTTTGACATTTTAATGCTTCCCTCGCCATCAACTACCAATAAAAAATCACCCATCGACTGAATGATATTGTTCACATAAGTTCTGGAAACCATGCTATTACTCAGGCTTTCGGCCATGTTGTTAAATGTTTCAGCAAGCCGGCCCAGTTCATCATCAGAACTTTTTTTAATCCGTTTCTGCAGATTTCCTTCCCCAATCTCCCTTGCTGCAGTAGTAAGAGAATTTATAGGTCGTGCAATAGATTGATAAATGATATACGCCAAAACCAACGCCAGTAAAAATGCTGTAGCAGTAATAATAAAAATGCGCCTTACAGTAACTTCAGCGCGTGCCTGCAGGGCTTCTACTCTCAAATCCACAAATTCTCCTGTAGAACTTCGAAGGTTTGATATCAACGGAATCAGTGTATTTCTGAAATAGGGCTCAAGGGTAACATTAAAAACCTCTTCGCCATGACCTTCATCGTATCCAAGTTCAAGAAGCTCCATTGTAAGTGAGCGGTATGGATCGTAAGCACCCTGAAGAGAATCGAGCAATGAATGAATTTCTTCGTGAAGCAAATTAAGTTCGGGTAAATCAGCTTCATGAATAAATGATTCATTCCGCATTCTTACCAAAGTTGAGCCAAAACTGTTCAGGTTTTCATTGATAAGGCTTTCAGCTCGTTGTGCCTGCGAAGCTGTGGTTAGTGATTGATCTCCCTCCCTGATTTTCCGGGATTCATTCAGATAATTCCTGATATATAACATAGAATTCTGAATAGCTACCGACATATCGTTCAGGTCCTGAAGCTTTTCAGTTGTCTCCTGGCTTTCGTTTACCAAATCAGCCTTAATCTCATTACTCAGGTAATAAGACAAAGAGCCTGTGAGCAATACAAGAAGTGCAATGGTAAAAAAGCTGAGTAACAGTTTGGTTACTAAACGCATGAAGTAATATTAATATAAATCAGTTAGAGAGTCGACTACAATAAGACTCATTAACTAAATATAATTAAAAAGTAATCGGGATATATTCTGTAATGATATTTACTATTCAGTGACCCTATATAAGGAAATATAAATCAAAAATTTGTGGTTCTCAGTAAAAGTTCTTCAATCTGTTCAGTACCGGGCAACACGGAGTTCATAAGCCCTACATTGTACGGCATGGGGATATCCGGCATGGTTAAACGTTCTACCGGTGCATCAAGATAAGTAAATAATGACTCTGTTATACTTGCAGATATTTCGGCACCAAATCCGGCTGTACGATTGTCTTCATGAACGATCAGACATCGGTTGGTTTTTTTTACGGATTCAAAAACCGCATCCTTATCCCAGGGTGAGATTGTTCTTAAATCAATAATTTCGGCATCAACTCCTGTTTTTTCTGCCGCCTCTTCACAACGTTCGCACATAGCTCCCCAGGTAATTACAGAAATTTCTTCACCACTGCGCAGTGTTTTCGCTTTGCCAAAGGGTACTATAAAATCATCGCCGGGATATGGCTTTCTTGCATATTTAGCATCAAGCATATTACGATGTTCAAAAAAGATGGTTGGGTTATTACTGCGCATAGCCGAACGCAGCAGGCCAACAGTATCTTCTGCATTTGAAGGATAAGCTACCTGCCAGCCTATAATATGGGCAAAAAACACTTCATTCGATTCGCTGTGCCACGGATCACCGCATTTCGCAAATCCCCCGGGCATGCGTACTACCATAGGTGCAGCAAATTTATTGGCTGTTCTCCACCGGATTGTTCCGCAATTTTTGAGCTGTTCTGTTGCAGGATCCGCATATTTCCGGAATTGAATTTCCGAAACAGGCATCAGTCCTGCGTATGCCAAACCTACAGCCCGCCCGATGATACCCTCTTCAGAAAGGCTGGTATCAAACACCCGCTCTTTTCCATACTTGCTCTGCAAATCTATTGTTGCGGCATGTACCCCTCCTTTCTCGCCTACATCTTCACCAAATACCAAAACCCTGTCATTCAGCGAAAGTTCAACATCTAAGGTTCTCCTGATTGCTTCAACTATATTAATTCTTTGCTTTTCAGGTTTCGGATCATCAGAAGATTCCGGTGGTTCATAACCCTCCGCTGCAAGGCCGCCCACTTTCTGAATTTCTGGCACACCCTTGTCATCGGTCTCCGTAAATGTGTATTTGGTGATTTTATCCGTATCGGGCTCAGGCCGGGATAATGCTTCCTCAGCTGCCTTTTCAACTAAATCCCTACACTCAGTTTCCAGTTTTTCCCACTCTTTTTCACTGATATGTGACGAAATCATAAACTTCTTCAATTTCTTGAGCGGGTCATTTTTCTGCTCTTCCTTCAGTAATTTTTCATCTTTGTATGACTGATTATCCTGATAGGAATGGCCATTAAGCCGGGGAACGGTGACGCGGATTAATGCAGGACCTTTTCGATTCCGGACATATTCTACGGATTGATCAATCAGTTCAGATGTTTCTTCAGGCACAGTACCGTCACCATCATAAATTTTCAGATTTTTGAATGATCTCAGGTTATTGGCAATGTTTGATCCCGGAGTTTGCAGGTGGCTTTCCACCGAAATACCATACCCGTTATCTTCAATGAAAAAGAGAACCGGTAAACTCAGAGTTGTTGCCATTGTTAATGCCGACCAAAAACCATTGGTTGCAACCGAGCCATCCCCGCCAAAAATGACAGATATTGCAGAATCATATTCAGATTCTTCTAAAACCTTACGTCTGTACTCAACTGCCTGTGCCCATCCAACTCCCGGAGTGTATTGTGAGCCAACGTCTCCTGCCATCGGTAATACGGTTGCCCCATTTTTTCCAACTAAATTACAAACAACCCCAATATCACGTCCGTCGCTATACCCTCCCGACTTTCCCATAGGGCCGGCCAGTGCATCCACAGGATCAAGCCCGAGTGACAACATTAAAGGACGGGAGCGATAATATGCACTGGCAGAATCTTTTGGATGAGTTAATCTATTGCCAAGTAAAACCTGAGCCAGCTCATGCCCGCGGGCCGAAAATTGATACAGAACTTTTTTTGCAGGAACAAGATCATTCTCTTCTTTTTCATCCATCGCCCTTGAGATCAGTATGGTTTTGGCAACTTCTTTCCAGTTTATATCACTGTTTTTTTTCTTCTTACTTCGGGCCATTACTTAGAATTAAATTTTTGAATAAATATTTTCAAATGCTGATCTGAAATGCTTCATATCATCATCGGTGCCTATGGTTATACGTACACAATTCGGAAGCCCGAATGCATTAACTCTCCGCAGGATTACGCCCTGTTCAAGCATTGCCTGGGTAAAATTGATCGCATCAGAATCAGTATCAAATACTGCCATTACTGAGTTCGAAACAGACGGGACATACTCTACCTCCTGATCTTCAAGAAATTCGTATAACTCCCGGCGGCCTTTATCTACAAGTTCAACACTCTTGCGCAGAAATTTTTCATCTTCAATTGCGGTAAGCGCCGCTGCCTGTGCGAGCGTTGTGGGTTCAAAAGTCAGTTTAACTTTTTGCATTTGTGATATTAAACCAGGATCAGCTATTGCATAACCAATGCGAAAACCGGCAAGGCCGTATGCTTTAGAAAATGTGCGCAGTATTATAACATTCTTCTTTCTGTAGTCGATAGCATGAGGATAATCTTCAACTTTTTCAGAAAACTCATAATAAGCTTCATCTGCAATGAAAAGTACATGCTCAGGTATTCCGTTCAGCAGTTTTTCATATTCGCGAACGTTCAGATATGTGCCGGTGGGATTATTGGGATTGGCCAGGTAAAACATTTTTGTATTCTGGTCAATCTGATCTAATATAGCTTCGGCGTCATATTTAAAATCATTCGTGACAGGCACTTTTTTAACCTCAGCCCCCATAACACCGGCCTGTACAAAAAAGCCTACAAATGTAGCATCTGCTGTAACAGTTTGATCACCTTTTTCAAGAAATGCTCTGCACAGAATAGAAATGGCACTTTCAGAGCCTGCAGTCACTAGTATCTCATCTGTACCCACCCCGTTTAATTCAGAAAGTTTAGAGCGTAATTTTCGGGATACCGGATCAGGATAATCCTGGATTGTGTTCAGGTTGTCCAAAACCGCAGTTTTTATATTCGGACTGAACCCAAGCCTGTTCTCATTTGAAGCCAGCTTCGATATTCGTTCAGGCTTGTACTGCTCTTTTACCTCAGCAATGGTCTTTCCGGCAACATAGCCTTTTAATTTTCTTATATGATCAGGAATTTGAAACGAATTCTGGTCTTTCATTGTAAAAGTGCCGGTGACAGTTTATAAATTTGGATTTTAACTCTGAAAGTTCACTTAATTTTGATTCAAAATACCATTTTCTTGATGGGTATAAAGAAACAAAGAAAGCGCTTTTAAAATCAACAAAACATTTTAAAGTTTAAGTACATCCTCCAGAGTTTTACGAATTAACAATAATTTTTTACAAATCATGCAAAAACATTATCTGGTTACAGGAGCAAGCAGCGGAATTGGTTATAAAACATCTGAAATTCTGGCACAAAACAATTCAAGAGTAATTGTTATAGCCAGAACAGAATCTGCACTGAAAGAATTAGAATCCAGTTTTCCTGATCAAATAAAAGCATTAGCACTCGACATAACTGATGAGAAATCAGTGGATGAAATCATTCATTATTTAACCGATGAAGGAAGAAAGCTGGATGGTATTGTACATAATGCGGGCCTGTTAATTGCAAAACCTTTTAAAGAACTCACACAGCAAGACTGGCAAAGGCAGCTGGATGTAAATCTTCTTGCACCCGTTTTGATAACAAGAAAGCTACTTGACCATTTAAATAAAAACGCTCATATACTCAACATCAGCAGTATGGGAGGTTACATGGGCAGCAGTAAGTTTCCCGGTTTATCGGCTTACAGCGCGTCGAAAGGAGCTTTATCGATCTTAACTGAATGTTTAACTGCAGAACTTTCTGATTCTGATATCAAATGCAACTGTCTTTGTCTTGGAGCTGTGCAAACCGAAATGCTTGAAACTGCATTTCCCGGAATGCAAGCACCTGTGTCAGCTGATGAGATGGGAGGTTATGTTGCGGATTTTTTGATGAATGGCCACAAGTTTTATAACGGTAAAATTCTGCCTGTTGCTCTGGCCGATCCTTCCTGATCATGAATCTGTGAATCACTCATTTTTTATCATTACATTTGCGTAACCAAAAAACAAAAAAATATCTGCATGCGAACTTCCGGGATTCTATTATCATTTGTACTGATCTTATGTGCTGCTTTTCAGCAGAATGCAAAAGCTCAAACCACAGAATTACTTGCCGGTAACATATTAAACGGAGCCGTTACCGGTTCACTAATGGGACTCGCAACAATGGGTTTGCAAAACAGTGATGATTTTGCTCCGTTAAGAGTCGGGCTTGGCTCAGGAATTCTTGCAGGAGCCGGCATTGCAGTCTATGATATTGCCACATTGCCGTCTGGTCAGGAATTTTTTATCTCCGCTACCTTTAATGACGGTAATAATTCCTCAATCATTTTGATGCTTGATACTCTGTACGGAGCAGGAATTGGTGCAGTTCTGGGTTCGGCGGTTATGCTCATATCAAACAAACCACTACTCGACGGTTTGCAATATGGAGGCAGTGCAGGAGCCTGGGTGGGTTTTACTT
Source organism: Balneolaceae bacterium (assembly GCA_007126675.1). Lineage (GTDB taxonomy): Bacteria > Bacteroidota > Rhodothermia > Balneolales > Balneolaceae > SLAU01. The sequence goes on along the minus strand of SLAU01000292.1, from coordinate 3,557 downwards.
TCGGGCTGTTTGATACATTTGTTTTAGCTGAAAGAAACAGAGATTTCCTGTCTCTGAATACACTGATGGACAGATCCTCAATTGTTAAGTATGGAAATGATAATCTGCAGGTCGGAATGATTCAGCCCCAGCTAATGACATACACGAACTTATCAGGCAGCACATTAACTTCTGAAATAAAGCCTTTTGTTAGTTTATTTAACCTGAAAGCTTCTTTTTAATCAGGATTATTTTCCTCAATTTTTGAACCCTCTTTTGGCTCTGAAGATGACAGTGTATACAAAAGTGCTCTCACAGTATTCACATGACCCGAGAGTGAAGGATTAACACCATCGCTAAGGTAATACCATGCTTCAGGCGGGTTGCCAAAACGAGCACCTTTCGGATCGATTATGTAGCCGGTTTTCCCGGATATAATTTGCCTTATTTGCGCTAAGTCTTTGTCATTGATATCAAAATCAAACAGCTCCATCTCATCCAGTAAACCCGGTATTACGGGCGGAGGAGTAATCCAGACAGGCGGATTCTCTGTAACAGTTTTTATAGCATCTTCCATTACAGCTAAATTTTCCCATGTTTCTGAGAGCGGTAATAATGTTCTGTCAGGTGAAATGGAAAGTCTTAGTGCATCATAACTGCCGAAGGAAAGTATTACCCAATCAGGTTCAAGGCTTAGCACATCCCGGTGCATTCTTCGTAATGCTTCGGAAGTGGTATTGTAAGATTCACCGGCATTTACAAATGTAAAATCGGCATCAGGTACTGAAATTTCAAGAACTTCACTGAAAATCCGGAACCAGCCTTGCAGATCGTCTGTTGCAGAATCTCCGAAAGCAATGATTTTATCATCAGGAGAAAACGGCAAATTTTCTATCCACTCTGCAACCTCATCATCTTTTAAAAGCTCAAGAGCTGCTTCTTTTGCATTTTTATGAAACCTGTCGCGCAAAGTATCAAGCTCCCCTTCCGTTAGCCCAAAAAGATTAGCGACAGCAGATTTATTGGTAATGCCGGGAAGCAGCGGAAATTTTTTTTCAATGTTCATAAACTGAAGAAGATATTTCTCGAGTGCTTCTTTTTCTTCTTCCGTAGCTTTTTTAAAGTTGCTCATCAGGTATAGTTTTCTATCAATGTTTTTTTAAGCTCTGGAACACCTTTTGCAGCTGTTTCTTTTATATGGTGCCAGTTATTAAAACTGTAAAGTTCCGGAGTTGACGGGTCAACAATGTATCTGGGCACATCAGATTTCACATAATCTGTCAGGCTTGCCGCAGGGTAAACTACAAGCGAGGTACCCACTACAACAAATATTTCCGATTCCATCACAATTTCTGCTGCCGTTGAAATCATGGGAACAGGTTCACCAAACCAAACAATGTTCGGCCTTAGCTGGCTGCCATCTTCTGCCATATCTCCAGGTTTTATCTCATTGCTGCCGATATCAAGAACAATATCAGGATCTCTTGAGCTTCTGGCTTCTCTCAATAGTCCGTGAAGATGAACTACATTTGATGATCCAGCCCGTTCGTGGAGATCATCTACATTTTGCGTAACAACTGTTACATCAAAGTGATCTTCTAATTCGGCAATGGCGATGTGGCCTTGGTTGGGTTGAGCATTTGCAGCCTGGGATCTTCTTAGATTATAGAAATCCAGAACTTTCTCCATATTTCTGTTCCAGCCGCTTACAGATGCAACTTCTTCGATATCATATCCTTCCCATAAACCGCCGGAATCACGGAACGTAGAAAGGCCGCTGTCTGCACTCATGCCCGCTCCCGTAAGAACGGTTAGTTTTTTCATGATCAGTACTTTTTTTAAATCAGGCTTTCACGAATTTGAGCCATGAGCTCTCGTCAGAATACTCTTCAACAATTCCCGGAGACTCATTAGATGACAGAGAACTGATCAGGGAATTGATTTCAGCTTTCAGAACTTTTATGCTATTTGAAACCATCTTGCTGTTGAATCCATTTTCTCCCAGCTTGATGGTCATTTGCATAGAAATGATTCTGCCTAGAGCTCGTCCCAGGCTTACTAAATGCCTTTGCGCCATTTTATAGTCTACTTCAAAATCAAGAGAAGACCTAAAGTGATCGGCCGCATGTTCAGTAAGTGAATACTCTTTCAAAAACTGGTACAAATTTTTCACCTTTGAACGACGCATCATTTTCAGTACAGATTCTGATATTTGTTGGTATAGAATATCATTTGAACCTTCAAAAATCTGAAACGGCCGGCTGTCAACAAGTGACCGTCCAGCAATATGATCCATTCTGTAACCTTTTGCTCCAAAAAGCTGCATGAGTGATTGTGAAGCTTCATGCATGTAATCAGTAACTACACTTTTGATTGCGTTTCCAGCAACATCCATTCTTGAAGTATCCTGTTCAAGCGGAACATTTTCGGATGTAAAGTAACTCATTGCCGAACTTACAGTAAAGTATGACTGCAGGGTAGCAAGCCTCTCTTTTACCTGATCGTACTGAATGAGACTTGTACTGCCAACAATACGCTCTTTACAATGTTCAAGGGCTTCATCAAGCATTCGCTTAAGATAACCGGTACTCATGCCCGGAAACTGAAGCCTGCTTCTGTGCAGAATATCAAGCATCATGGTTACACCGGTAGTTTTCGGTTGTAATCTGTACTCTTCGGGTACTTCAATATTGATTTTGTTTCTGCCGTAGGGAAGCATCAGCAAACCAAGATTTTTATAATATTCTTCAACCTCAATACCACCGCTTTCGCTGCTGTGGACAAAAAATCCGATGTCTCTGCCCAGTTCACCTGAGCTGTCATAACCTCTTGCCGTTATTAACCAATAATCAGCCCATCCGGTTAAACCTGCCCAATGCTTAACTCCTTCAATTTTATAAGATTTATTATCTTCTGATTTTTTAAACCCGGTTTGCATTCGCAATGCGTCAGATCCGTAATCAGGTTCCGTTATCATCAGCCCTCCCATATTTTTCTCTTTCAAAAACTTTGTGAAGACCGTACTCTGCGCTTCAACACTGCCATAATTAGCGAGTGGTTGTAAAAACAACGCACCGTTAATACCCATCATCAAAGATAATGGTAATGATTGGTAGGATGTAACTTCCAGCATCGACAATGCTTCTGCAGTTCGTCCGCCGCGTCCTCCATGTTCTGACGGTATAAATGCAGATAAGGGATTACATTCTAATACTTGTCGAAGAACGTAAGGAGGTAATCCTCTTTGGTTAACTAATCTGTTTTCTTCGTTTCTTTCGTGGAATAGTTCATACAGTTTATTTCCATAGTTAGAGAGGAAATCTTCTGTATTTAATTTCAATACTTGGTTGTTTGACACTTGTAAATTCACTGTAATTTGGCTACTTATAAGTTAAAAAAATTGCAATAACACATGGGTAAGAACAAAAAGAAGATAAAAAAAGTGCGTTGCAATTTCATTAAATAAAAAAAGCCACGCGATGAAGCGTGGCTTTTTTTTGTAAAGAAGTAGATGAGGCAGCGACCTACTCTACCGCGAGATGCAGTACCATTGGCGCTGCGGAGCTTAACGGCCGTGT
>SLAU01000086.1 GCA_007126675.1 Balneolaceae bacterium | reverse complement strand
GCAAATGCCATTTCGGGTATTACCCTGATCGGTGCGCTCATTATCGCCGGCGGTTCAGACAGCGTTTACGCGCAGTGGATCGGTTTTGCGGCAATTGTGTTTGCCACCATCAACGTGGTTGGCGGTTTTATGGTTACCGACCGGATGCTGGAGATGTTCAAAAAGAAGGAGGATGAGAAATGAGCCAGTTTCTCCCTGAATTTTTACAAGGCTACATCCCAAATGCGATCCAGCTGATCTACCTGGTAGCTACCGGATTTTTCATTGTTGGTATTAAACGTCTCGGCTCGCCCGCAACGGCGCGTTCCGGTAACCAGCTTGCAGCAACCGGTATGCTGATCGGGATTGTGGTTACAATGTTTGATCGCGAAATCGTCAGTTTTGAGTTTATTATTGCAGGGATTATTATCGGCGCATTACTCGGTGCCATTGCGGCCAAAAAGGTGCAGATGACCGCCATGCCGGAGATGGTTGCCGTGTTTAACGGGTTTGGCGGCGGTGCCTCGGCACTGGTAGCGTGGGGTGAGTTTGCAAGAGTTGAACCGGCTCTGATTCCTGCCGACGGCCTGGTAACAACCGGGCTCAGTATCCTGATCGGGTCTATCACCTTTACCGGGAGTTTTATCGCTTTCGGGAAGCTGAAAGGGTTTATCAGCGGCGGACGCATTGCTTTGCCGGGACAAAATATCATCAACCTGGTTCTGACCATTGGAGCGCTCGGGCTGGTCGGGTGGTTTACCGTTGATCCCGAATTCCAGGCCGTTTTCTGGACACTGTTCGGCCTCGCCTTATTGATTGGCGTACTAACGGTACTTCCAATTGGCGGTGCCGATATGCCGGTTGTGATTTCGCTTCTTAACTCCTATTCCGGAATTGCTGCCTCTATGGCCGGTTTTGTACTGGATAACAACCTGTTGATTATTAGTGGTGCACTTGTTGGAGCTGCCGGACTAATCCTCACCAACATTATGTGTCAGGCGATGAACCGCACCCTGCCGGCCGTGCTGTTCGGTGCATTCGGCGGTGGTGATGAAACCGCAGCCGCGGATACCGGCGACAAATCGGTCCAGAAAACCTTTGCCGACGATGTGGCGATCCAGTGTTCCTACGCCAAAAAAGTGGTGATTGTACCCGGATACGGGCTCGCGGTTGCGCAGGCACAGCATGCTCTGAAAGAAGTCGCTAATCTTCTTGAGCAGAAAGGTGTAGAGGTAAAATATGGAATCCATCCCGTAGCCGGACGCATGCCGGGCCACATGAACGTTCTGCTGGCAGAAGCGGATGTTCCGTACGATCAGCTTTACGATATGGAGCAGATCAACCCGGAGTTCAAATCTACTGATGTGGTGCTGATTATTGGGGCCAATGATGTGGTGAACCCGGCGGCCAAAACAAGTCCCGGCAGCCCGATCTACGGTATGCCGATCCTCAATGTGGATGAAGCCAAACGCACCATCGTATTCAAGAGAAGTATGAACCCGGGATATGCCGGTATTGAGAACGACCTGTTCTACAGCGATAAAAACCAGATGTTCTTCGGCGATGCGAAAAAATCGTTGCAGGAGTTGGCAGGGGCGATTAAAGAGCTTGATTGACCCACCCCTGGCCCCTCCCTATTCAAGCTGCGCTTGAACAAGAAGGGGATCCGAGATTAATGAATGCTTTACGCCCTGCATACAACTCATAGCCAAATACTGGTTTGAGAATTTTTTTAACTTCGGTTACTTCACCCTCCTTGTCACGCTGCTTTTGCGTGATAGGGAGGGCCGGGGTGGGTCCAGGCTGAGCTTGATTAGGAGCCTGTCCGCCTCAGGCGGAAAGGGGCCGGGGGATGGGTCACTCCACCGGCACAATCCTGTTTATCGTCCCGTTGGATTCATTACTGAAATAAATATAACCATCCGGAGCCTGGTGTACTTCACGAATCCGGCCGATTCCCTGCAAAATCCGCTCTTCATGTACATATTGGTCACCATCAATTTCAACTCTTGAAATTAGCTGGCTGGCAAGTGCCCCATTCAGGATATCTCCATTCCATTCGGGATAGAGGTCGCTCCAAACAAAATCCATGCCTGATGGTGCGATTGAAGGCGTCCAGTGCAGCACCGGCTGCTCCATTCCGGCACGGGCTGTATCAGGAGTGATTTCTGTCCCGTCATAATTAATCCCATGCGTAATTTCCGGCCAGCCGTAATTGGCTCCCGGTTTATCGTGCACGTTTATTTCATCTCCGCCGCGCGGTCCGTGCAAGTTGGTCCATATCACACCGGTTTCAGGGTGAGTGGTCATACCCTGGATATTTCGAAGTCCGTAAGCAAAAATTTCGTCAAGACCTTCCTCGCCAACAAATGGGTTATCCTGGGGCACAGATCCATCATCATACAGTCTGAAGAGATTACCATTTGAATTGGTGATATCCTGGGCCGTATTCATATCACCGCGGTCACCGATTGAAAAGTAAAGATACCCGTCGCTGTCGAAACCGATACGGCTTCCAAAATGATGGCGCGAATTGGTTACTCGATTTCCTGTATAGATCTCTTCATGATCCGTCAGCTCATATCCATCAAGTTTTACCCTGTAAATGGAGGTGGTGGTACCGCCACTTAGTGGTTTGGAAAAGCTGAGATAAATCCAGCCATTTTCTTCATAATCAGGATGCAATGCTATATCCAGCAAACCGCCCTGTCCCCGGGCAACCACTTCGGGAGTGCCGGAAACCGGATCGGGCAGCAGTTCGCCGTTTTCGACCATGCGAAGGTTTCCGTTTCTTTCTGTGATCAGCACCTTGCCATCGGGTAAAAATGCCATACCCCAGGGCACACTCAATCCTTCAACTACCGTTTCGACCCAAAAATCCAGTTTCTCGGTTTCATGCACATCGCCTGCCTGGCCGGGTTCGGCAAAATAAAGACCTTCACTTACTTCAGGTGTTTCTGCAACCGGGCTTTGATCAGAACAAGATGAGAAAATCATTGATAGACCAAGTAGCAGATATAAAAATTCAAATTTCATAACAATGGAGTTTTTTAAAAATTATCTGGTTCTATTATAAGATCTGAAATTTTCATCAGAAACGAATTAATCAATTTTATACGTGCCTTCCAGATCAAAAGGCAGAGTTTCACCGTCTTCAAAGCCTTCGAGATCTGCAGAAATTCTAGCATTTCCTCTCAGGTTATACTCAAACTCGCTTCTTCCCGCAATGATATCCATCAGTGCAGATCCCATTTGAG
>SLAU01000331.1 GCA_007126675.1 Balneolaceae bacterium | reverse complement strand
CACTACTTCCCCACCACCTGCACCACCACTCTCCGGTTGCGCGGACGGTTATCGTGGTCGAGCACTACGATCTGCTGCCATGTGCCCAGGATGCAGCGGCCGTTGTTCACCGGAACGGTGATTCCGGGACCCATAAAAGTTGCCCTGATGTGAGAAAAGCCGTTATCATCACCCCATGTTTCCGAGTGATGTGACCTCATATTCTCTGAGGCAAAATCTTCCAGCTTCTCTTTGATATCTTTCACCAGTGCAGGCTCAAATTCCATTGTGGATATGGACGCAGTAGACCCAACGGCAAACACGTGGCAAAAACCCTCATTTATGCCTGCATCCGCCACAACCTGATTTACCTGTGAAGTAAGATCGTGAATATCCGAAAACCCTTTGGTGTTGAATGTCAGTTCTTTGGTAGTAATATCCATAGCGTTTTAATTTCGTTGATTTACGTTCTGTTTAATTCATTCTCGTCCGGCTGCTCTACCCTCGTCCCGCCGCTCTGCTGCGGGACGAACACTTGCAGCTCCGCTGCCTTTACCGTTTAAAACATTCAGAGTCTTTTTTCTGACTCACCCTGTATCCCTTTCTGTCAAACAGAGAGGGATTTAAGGTCTGAATGTTTTAAGCTTGGTTATTCAATATAAATTTCAATTAAATGAGACCAAAAAAGTCTCCTTCTGTCTCTCCTTGAGCCTGCCTACTCTGTCGGATTCGGAAGGCAGGGTGAGTAACCACGCGTGTAGTTCACTTCGGGGAGGAGTGTTAGATAGCCAAGTGAGTGAAAATCCGCGAAAAGAAATTTTTGCCGGCAGTTTTCACCAGCGGAATGCCCTGGACCTGGACACTTTTCCCCGGTGAAAAGTGACATAATGATATGCAGCTGATCTTTGGTTTGAATGTATGAACTGCTGCATGTTATAATTGCTCCGGCTCCTTCACCGAAATCCTTGCAGGATAGATCTCCCTGATCTCTCTTCTATACTGACTGTTCTCCTCAAGCGAAGCATACGGAGTGCCGAAGCGGGCCTGTGCCGCTTCATCTCTCAGTTCATCATAGGCAAGCATGATTTCATCCAGAAGCTGTTTGTAAATCTCATAGGGAGTGTCTTTCGCGGTTCTGACTGAAAGAATCGCCTCTGCCGGATTATCTGAAAGCCGCGGATCTACTCCCCTGTTATCAACAAACTCCTTCACTCTATCTTTCACTTCATAAATTTCTGTTGGCTCATCATTAATTAAAAGTAAACCCTGATTGTTCAGTAAAACCTTCATCAGATTTCTTTCTTCGACATGAATACCGGAAGTTCTTTCCATCATTCGCTCTTCCGGTGAGGGAACCATAGGCGGCGGTGGCGGCGCATCAGCTTCATCAGCCATGGCAACTTTTATCGATTCGAAGAGATCTGTAACTTTCTCATATTTCTCTTTCATCTGGTCATAAGAAGAATAAGGATCCGGCTCTATGTTCATATAACTCTCAGCAGCTTTCAAAAACTCGTTTGTCACCCGCTCAAGTTCACCGTTCTGCCTGTCATCACTTTTGACAGTATATTTGATCTGCATTGTGCCGTGGTTTCTTAACATTTTTTGTATATCTGTAACTAAACCAAATTCCGCTTCAGGACTGATCTCAAAATTAATCTTTTCAATATCATCGGCATTGGCTTCCAGATATCGGTCTAACTCCTCAATGGTCACCATTGACCCATCTATCAACAATTCACTGGACCCTTCAATTACAATTGCTACTTCACCCGTTGTCTCTGTCTCTTCATATTCGGTTGTCGCGAATTCACATGCCGGTAACAGCATAAGAGCAATTATAAGCGGAAGTAACGATGCCAGTTTCAGTGCAGATCTGTAATAAGATTTTGTTTGTGTCATCATCTGAAGTCTTTTTTTAGTGAGTGAATAGTTGAATCTGCTTGCAAAAACATGAGCAGGGCTTTTAATGATACTGTTTAAAAGAAGCTTCTGATACTTCTTGAGGGCGGTTCCCTGTGCTAATACTGCTTCATCCGCAAGGAATTCATGATTCAGCAAAATCGCTTTTTTGCAGAGATAGATGAGCGGATTAAACCAGAAAAGGACTTTTAGAATCTCAACCAGCAAAATATCAACTGTGTGCTTTTGTTTTGCATGAACACGCTCGTGGGCAATCACTTCCCGGGGAATTTCTCTGTTCAGATATTCTTTTTTGTTCAGGAATATGTTACTGAAAAAAGTGTGGGGCGCCGTTTCTTCATTGAGAAGCACAATTTGATACCCTTTGAAACGCCTTTTTTCATTTCTCTCAGCTTTCATTTGCATCGAAAAAATCATTCTGAGAAAGCGGATCAATAAAAAGCCGGTTACCAGAAAATAAGTCAGAATGATAGCCGGGTAGATAAGGCCCGCTCCTGAACCATTAGCTGATTCTGCCGCAGATGCAGCTGCCGGGCTATCAGTCAACAACCACTCCCCACCCTCTAACAATGAAGGGGCTGAAGATGCAGACTGTTGTGAAAAAAAGTTTGTGACATAAATGGGCAACTCTGCCACTCCAACCGGAATCAGCGGAATAATAAACGAAAAGAACATGCTGAACAGTAAATAGCCCCTGTTTATTTTATGCATCTTTTCCTTTTCCAGAAACAGATGGTAAAAGATGAGTAAAATTCCAAGGCTGATTGAAGAATAAACAAGATAGCTGATCATTTTTTCCTCCGTTCAAGCTCCTGTTCAACAATTTCCTGCAGTTCTTTTAGCTGATCTTCCGTCAGGTCGGTTTCAGTGGTGAAAAATGAAGCAAATGTTGAGGGCGAATCATCAAAGTACTTTTCGATCAGGCCTTTTAAATGCCGGGAAAAGTAATCCGTCTTTTTCACTACCGGATAGTATTGCCTGGACCTGCCCATCTGTTTATAACCGATATACCCTTTATCCTTCATCCTTTTCAGAAGTGTTGCAACTGTGGTAGTTGCCGGTTTAGGTTCAGGGTACATTTCAAGCAGATCACTCATAAACGCTTTTTTGCGTTTCCATATATACTGCATTAACTGTTCTTCAGATTTTGATAGCCTCATTGTTCTACATGTTTAGAGTTACTTCTACAAGTGTAGAGTATTATTTTTAAAAATGCAACAAGGTTAGCTAAATATTTATTTCAGGTTTCGGAGAATGTTTTGAATTCGGAGATCAACTCTGCCGGTCTTTTTGTTTTTACCTGAATAGTAATCTACATTTCCGGTTGATTTCAATT
>SLAU01000235.1 GCA_007126675.1 Balneolaceae bacterium | reverse complement strand
GCTACCTCTGGTTCAGCACCGGAGAGGGTATTGTAAGATTTGATGGTGACCGCTTCACGGTTTATAACCCTGCCAATACACCACAGTTATCGGAAAAAATTACACACGCAATTATTCGCGGAAATGACGGGATAATCTGGTCTGCAAATCAGAATGAGATTATTAAAATTCAGGATAGTGATATTGAATCTCATCGCTTCGACCAGGGATTGGTAAATCACCACATTTTTGCAATTCATCAGTTTTCTGATGAAGTGCTTTGGTTTGGGAGCGGCGGAGACGGGATTATTGAATATAACGGCGGTGAGTTCAGATCTTTTTATACCAATGACGGCTTACCGGGAAATTATATTGAAGATATTACCTCTGATCAGAACGGCAGAATATGGATAGCAACCAGAACCGGATTGGGTTACTATGAAGATGAGAGTTTTCATGATGCTTCAGAATATCCGGAGCTGCAAAATGTGGATATACGAACTCTGCTGGCAGACTCAGAAAACCGTTTATGGATTGGAACTCAAAACCGAGGCATCTACCTGTTAGACTCTCAATCCGGCGAAATAAAAAACTTCAATGAAGAAAACGGCTTGTCCGGAAATATGGTGATATCGCTGATCGAGAGTGCAGAGGGAGTTATTTGGGCCGGGACGAATGGTAACGGAATCAACAAAATTGATAACGGACAAATCATTCATTACAAAACGGCCGACGGCCTGCCAAGCAATATGATTTTTTCTCTATATGAGAGTTCCGACGGTATTGTGTGGGCAGGAACTGCGGGAGCAGGATTGACTCAAATCAGGAGCTCCATCGTTAATTCATTAACAGTATCCGATGGTTTATCATCCAACTTTATACTCCCGATTTTTCAGGAAGAAAACGGCACAGTTTGGGTTGGCACCGGCGGTGAAGGGCTGAACAAAATTGAGAATGGAGAAATCTCACATATCACCACCGCAGACGGTTTATCCCATAACCTGGTTTTTTCTGTGTATGGGCAGCAAGACGGAACTATTTGGGTTGGCACAACAAGCGGTTTGAACCGGATTAAAGATGGTGAAATCACAACCTACTCTGATGCCGACGGGCTTGTACACAATTCGATACACGCCATATTTGAGGACTCGCAAAATAACCTCTGGATTGGCGGCTCCGGCGGCGGATTGCACAAATATTCAGACAACATTATCAATGCAATCGATTTACCACCCGGATATTCAGATGCTGTATGGTCATCGATATTTGAAGATTCAGGAAACAATATCTGGGTTGGCAGCCATGGTTTTGGTGCACTAAAAATTACCGGTGACGAAGTTATTGGTTATCATGAGGACAGTGGGTTACCCAGTGATCTAGTGCTCGATTTTTATGAAGATGAAAATGAAATAGTATGGATCGCAACAAGAAGCGGACTGGTCAGATATGATGGTCATGATTTTGAAACCTTCACAACAGATGACGGCCTATTGTATAACGATTTTTTCAGGCTGCTGCAGGATGATACAGGTACTTTCTGGTCATGCAGTAACTGGGGCGTCCAGTTTTTTTCTGCTGACGAAATTGAAGCTTACAGAACCGGTGAGATTCCATCCATACCAGCCTATCAATTAACAAGAAATGATGGAATGCCCAGCAGAGAGTGTAACGGCGGAGTATTTCCTGCAGGCTGGAAAATGAGCAATGGCAATATCTGGTTTCCTACAGTTGGCGGCACCGCAATTTTTAATCCTGCTGAAATTGATATTGATACCGATCCGCCTCCTGTTTTAATCGAATCGATTACAGCCGGTGATAATGAGTTAAAATCCAATTCCACTCCGGTACTGGAGGCAGGAATAAGAGCTTTTGAAATAAAATACACAGCTCTTGAATACAAAAGCCCGGATCGGGTTCGGTTCCGTTACAGGCTCAAAAACTTTGATGATGAATGGATAGACGCCGGCGACAGGCGTATTGCATATTTTACCGGACTAAATCCGGGTAATTATACATTTGAAGTTATGGCTTCAAAAGCAGACGAAAACTGGTCACCTCATCCGGCTTCGCTAAGTTTCACCATTGAACCGTTTTTCTATCAAACCAGGCTGTTTTATGCTTTCGTTTTGATTTTGCTGTTTTTTGCCGGTATTGCAGTACAACGCCACAGAAATATTAACCTGAACAGAAATCAGTTACAGGCTCTCGTTGAGCAACGAACAAAAGAGCTATCTGACGAGATAAACGAGCGCTACAAAGCAGAAAAACAGCTTGAAAAATCGCTGAATGAAAAGACGGTAATGCTGACTGAAATTCATCACCGGGTGAAAAATAATCTTGCGGTAATTAATGCTTTGTTTCAGCTTCAGATCAGCAAAACGGAAAATGAAGATGCTGTTGACCTGCTTGCCGACAGCCAGCATCGCATCCAAACAATTGCTGCTATTCATGAGCACCTGTATCAGACTGAATATTTTTCATCGATCGATATGAAAGTATTTCTCAAAAAGCTTCTTGGTATTATCAGCAGCCATTACCATTCCGGTAGTAAAGAGATTAAACAAACAAGCGATCTGGATTCGATTCACCTGAATATAAACCAGGCAATTCCATGCGGACTGATTTTAAACGAAGTGATCACAAATGTGTATAAACACGCGTTTAAAAACAGAAAAAAAGGTGAAATTTATGTAAGCTTAAAGTCCGAAAATGACACTGTTAATTTCATAGTTTCTGATGATGGAGTCGGTATGGATGAAGAAACCATTGAATCCGGCTCAACAGGTATGACTTTGATCCGAACACTTGTAACACAACTACGCGGTTCATATTCTGTGACAAGTGGAAAAGGCACAAAATTTTCGATTTCATTTGAAAAAGAAAAGGAATAAAATTCACAACAATTACTTAACCAGGCACAAAGATATATGAAAGTTTTCCGGTTTATTTTTATCGCTTTACTATTTCTCATTGGCACTTCAATTTGCCATTTATCGGCACAGGGATTAACAGCCGAAGATGTGGTTTCCATGAAAAGTGTAGGTGCCGTTTCGATGAGTGGAAACGGTGATTATATTGCATATACGCTCAGTGTTCCCAGAACTGAAGAGGAGTCGGTGGGTCGCAATTACTCGGAACTCTATATCATCCCGGCAACCGGCGATCGTGATCCTGTAGCAGTGGTCGAAAAGCCTAAAAGCGCAGGCAACCCTCAGTGGGGGCCCGATAACCGGCTCTATTTTACTGCCCGGTTCAGCGATCATCATAACCAGGTTC
>SLAU01000364.1 GCA_007126675.1 Balneolaceae bacterium | reverse complement strand
TTTGCACCGGTTATAATAACAGCATATTTTTTCATCAGCTCCCCCCTCCTTCAATTTTGGTGTCTAAATTCGATTATACGACAAATCCGGAATTAAGATGTGCATTCTGAAAAATATTTTTCAGGTTCTGCAATTTGTCTGAAGGGCTATTTAATTAAAGTAAGCCTTCTTGTAAGTGATTGGTCGGCAGTCGATAAACGGTAAAGATATACACCGCTAGATAAAACTGATGCATCAAAGGTTAATGTGTGATGACCGGCTGGTACTGTATCATTCAATAAAACTGATACCCTGCGGCCAAGCATATCAAAAATTTCAACTTTTACATGCTGATGAGAAGGAACCGAATATCCGATTGTTGTGGTAGGATTAAATGGATTTGGAAAGTTTTGATCGAGTGAAACCTGAAGCGGTTTCTCGCTTTCAATATTTACCGTTGTTGTATTTGAAACCCTTAAAATAAAATCCGCATCATCTTGAAGTTTTGTAATCAATGGACGAACCGGTTTAAGCGGATTCAGATCTGCTGATTTGGCCATAAATTGATACGGCACTTTCTCTTCCGGAATATTCCATTGATCACCTGTAGATACCTTCTCAAGTATAAAACTCCATCCGTCACTGTTACCTGAAATATCTGCCTCAATAAATCCATCAAGAGCTACCGATGAAGAGATTGAAAATGGAATATGTAATTCACCCTCAAACTGATCAGGAAAATGTGCGTGAGATAATTTTATTCCTTCCTTTAAGAAGTAACTGTATGCATTTTCAGCAGAGAATGGCATCAGGCTGTAAGCATCTCTATTGATAAATGATTTAGATCCATTTTCGGAAAAAATCAGCTTACCGGATGCAAACTCAAAATTTCCGTTAAAACGGAGAGATAACTCCAGTTCAGAACTACCCGACTTGTAAAAAGTACAGCCATCAGTGGCTGCATCTTTCGTAAAAGGAAATTCTTGTTCAGTAGATTCTGTCTTCACCCAAAATCCCTGGAAAGGAGCAATGGTATGTTCAATATCTGAGGATGATAAAACCCTGTATTCACCGTTTGATCCGGCGTTTGCATCCCACACATATACATTGTCGTTGATGTCCTGTTCAAGGTAAAGCTCAAGCTCTGAAACGGATAATGCCGTGTTAAACGGATTACCAAGCAGGTTCCAGCCTTCAGTTACAGGATCTCCGTTATCGGTAAAACTCATAGGGTGGTCAAAATCACCTGGTTCTTCACCTGTCAGTGAAATGGTCCGATTAAGATCACCGGTTACGGGTTCATCCGGATCATCATTTTCAAAAATGTAAACGATATAACCTGTTCCGGGTTCAATTTGCTGATTGATTGATTCCGGCACTTTATACGATTGGGTAGCTTCATCATACCAGTAAACATTGGATGTACTTTGATCAGATTCAACATCCGCACCGGGAAAGCCCTGGGTAAAAATATCTTCAAGCAATTCAGATAATGTTATCGTTTTTACAGGTGAGGTTAACATTCTCCACCCTTCACGCCCGGTAATTGTCAGTTCAGCTTCAGTTTCAATATAATTTGTGATCAGGATGTTATCGATATTAAACCGGCGGCCGTTGCTGCCGCTTATTGAACGAATTCTGATTCTTCCCTCACCATGTTCTTTCACTTCCGATTCAAATGTTGTGAATTCATCAACACCGTCCAAATCAATTTCCGTGCCTGTTTGTATCCACGAGACACCTCCGTCCATACTGTATTCAACAACCAAAACAGGTGCTTCGGGATTTCGATCACCGCTAAAATCAGACCTGCCATATAGAAAACTAATGATGCCTAATCCATTAATCTTATCCTCTTCCATCTGCAGTAACGCGGGAGTTTCAGATTGATGCCTGCCTCTTGCTGATTTTGTACCTATTCGTAAATCTTCATCCAGACTGCCGATCAATACATTATCCAGTTTCCAGGTAATTCCATTCAGTGTTACAAAACTTTCGGCATACGCTGTTTTCGATTCATTTTCAAAATCCACAAGATAGCCGTCTTCATTTTGTGGAAGCTGATCAAAATCAAAATCTTCAAAAAATACCCTGCGTACCAGTGTTGTATCTATCACAAACGGGTTTGGCTTCCCATTCTGAACATCAGCGATTTGGAATGTACGTTCAACCTCAAGTGCGTCAACAGGATCAATGTTATGAAATTCTCTTAATGCCTCGTATTGGGCGGGGAAAAAAGCAGGATCTGCATCGGTCGCTTCAGCCCGGTACATCGTATAAAAGTAAAATACTGCACGGGCCAGGTTACCTTTTACGGCATCTCGCGGCTCAAACCGGGAACTACCCATCGCTTTACTGAACGTTGCGGGATCACCGGATGGCTTGTTACTGTGGCTGCCTTCTTCGTTCCACCAGTTGGTTACATTATCATCCGCAACAAACCCAAAAAACGAGTTACCCCTCGAACTGTTTACATCAGCCCGGGTCGGCATCAAATGGTGAAGATCACTTCGAGCATTTCCGGAACCTGCACCTTTTGACTGAGGATAGATATGCTCGGTATTCCAGTTCGGATCATGATTGTTAGCTATTGTCCTTGGGTTGGGATCACCAAAAGGGATTTCAATGGTATCCGCAGTATACACACAGATGTTAATTCCATCTTCATTGAAGATTTCAGAGAACATCAGGTCCCGGGCATTATCATAGTTTAAAACTGTAGCGGGCTTGAAATGAAGCGCCAGGCTATCCATGAGCGCATTGCCGGTAACACCATCAAATAGTATTTCCTGGTGCACTTCCTGAGCCCATACTGAGCCGGGGAGCAATAGTAATAGAGCAAAAATAAGTTTCTTCAAAGGGGTAATGAACTATTTTTTAAGTTTTATAAAAGAATGAAACTGGCTGCAAATGACTGTACTGATAACTTATTGATATTGATGATACTTACCTATAGGCATTAAACCGCAAATTTTTACTGTGAAAAATACTTAGTTCATCAGTATGATCTTTATCCAAAATTTTGTGGAATTAAAGCTTACACGATAGATAATACAATAGAAATATTAAAAATATAGTAGAGTATTGACTTTCTGATATTATACTATTTTATTAGTACTAAGATTTTAATTGGCATCTGAACTTAAACATACTGGTACAATGAGAAAATCACTAACGCCGCTTGGTGAAACTGAAATGGAAGTATTAAATCATGTATGGGAGTTGGGGGAAGCCCCGGTATCGGAAGTTCAAAAAAGAATTCTTGATACGCGTGAAGTTGCTTACACCACGATCA
>SLAU01000056.1 GCA_007126675.1 Balneolaceae bacterium | reverse complement strand
GCAGAAGAAGTTTGAGATAGAGAAAAGTGATCAGCAGCCCCGCTGCGAGAAGAATAATTTTAGATATCAGCCAGTCCAAATTAAAGATCTCAACCAGGTAAGGCTCACCGAAAATCAGCCCGGCAATCAAAACCATCAACCCAAAACTTTCCGGTAGTCTGTATGGCACAGCCATAATTTTTTTACTGTACAACCCAAGAATCGTAGCCATCGTACCATAACTGAAAAGAGTAGCCACCGCCGAGCCTATCATCCCGAAAAAAGGAATCAGTGCAAGGTTAGCGATGATCGTGATCACAGCCCCTGTCAGCGTAATTTTATAAAACACCTTCGTTTTCTCTTTGATAAACACCCCGGAAGAAAAATTGATATACCATCCATGGAACCAATACGCCAGCAGCAGGAACGGCACAATTTCCAGTCCGGCCCAGTAATTCGCATCGATCAGGGTGGCCTCAGTTCCCGGAATCCGGATCGCCACAATTTGCTCCTTAAATAGTGCCACTGCCATAAAAACAAATGCAGAAAATACATTGTACCATATGAATGCCTGGCCAAACAAAACCTTCGCATCACTATCACGCGAATGACGCATAAAAAACGGCTGCCAGGCCATGCGGTACATTTGAACCAACAACAGCATAAACACCGCCAGTTTATAGCACGCGTTGTAGATTCCCACAACATCTTCCGGAGTAATATCGGATCCATAAAGCCGGTGTGCATTTTCAGGATCCATACCGTTCAGCAGAAAACGGTCCAGCATCTCATTAATCACAAACCCGATACCCGATGGTACAAACGGCCAGCCGAACTCGAACGCTTTCTTCATCCATTTGCTGTTCCATGCCCCTTTCAGCAGATCGGCTGTAAACGCCCAAACGAGAAATGTCATCACCATCGAGGCCAGAAGGTTTGCAATGAAGACAGCTTCAATGCTCAGTCCGAGCCCAAGAATCAGGTAAAAGTTGAGTGCAAGATTGATGATTACATGAACTGTTTTCAGAACAGCAAATAAAATGGAGCGGCGTGTTAATCTGAGTTCGGCAAGCGGAACAATTGAGAGCGTATCAAACCAGAGAATTCCAAGCATCATTATAAAAATGCCGGATGTTTCGGGCTGCAGATTCAGTAAGGGAAGCAGCCACGGCATAGCCAGGTAGAGAACTCCGCAAAGCAGCGTGGCAAAAATCAGAAGGCCGGTTTGCAGAGTTTTGAAAATATTTTTGGCCTCTTTCCGGTCTTCAGCATATCGCAGGTAGGCCGACTCCATCCCGAACGTGAAAACTACATTCAAAAAAGCAATTGCGGCATACACCAAGCCGATGATTCCATACTTAGCGGTATTAAAAACCCCTGTATGCAGCGGCACAAGCAGGTAATTGATAAACCTTGCCAGCACACTGCTGATGCCGTAAATCAGTGTATCGGAAAAGAGTTCTTTGAGTTTTTTCAACGGTTAGTTTTTCCTTTTCAGCAATTTAAGAGCTGCATCCACGCCAAGCAGGTAGCTGTTGGCTCCAAAACCTGTGATGATACCATCCATCGCTTTTCCAGTTATTGACCGCTCACGGAACTCTTCGCGTGCATGGATATTGGACAGGTGTACTTCCACTTTGGGAATGTCCAGAAGTTCCAGCGCATCATGAATGGCAACTGACGTGTGTGTAAATCCTCCCCAATTTGCGACAAGGCCATCAATGGTTCCGGAGCGAGCTGACTGTATCGCCTCAACCAAATCTCCTTCGTGATTGCTTTGAAGAAAGATAAAGTCAATTTCCGGATACGCTTCTTTCAAACTGTTTTCAATCGCTTTCAGCGTATCCGCTCCGTACTGATTCTTATCGCGCTCTCCCAGCAGGTTCAGGTTCGGCCCGTTCAGTACCAAAATTTTCATAACTCCACCTCATCGGCAATCTGTTTTGCAATTTTCTGCATCTCACTTTCTTTCAGTTTAATTGAATTACCAAGCCCCACGTGCTGACCTTCTTTGTAAATCGGAATCAAATGCACATGTGCATGCGGAACTTCGAGCCCTTCAACAGTCACTCCTGTGCGCACAGGATTTAATGCTTTATCCATTGCTTTAGCAATTTTTTTTGCAAAAATCATCGTCTCGGCAAGCAGATCGTCCGGTAAATCAAATAGATAATCGATCTCTTTTTTAGGGACTATAAGTGTGTGACCGGCTACAACGGGGCGGATATCGAGAAAAGCTAAGTGAGTATCTGATTCTGCAACTTTATGGCAAGGAATTTCCTGATTGATAATTTTCGTAAATATTGATGACATTGTGTTGAATTTTGAGCTGGAATTTCATTATTATAAACGAAGTTATAAGAATTTATTAAACCTTAGCGGCTTTTGCAGATTCTTTTGACAAAAAGAATTAAAATTTTGCTCGATTTATTTGATTTCCGCAGGCTCTGTTCTTATCTTGAAAATCTTTGAAAGATTCCAGCTGAATCGGTAGCTCAGTTGGTAGAGCAGCGGCCTTTTAAGCCGCGGGTCGAGGGTTCGAGCCCCTCCCGATTCACGCACATATTTTAAGAATCTCTCTTGATTAACCCTTATCGGCTGATACCCGGTAGGGGTTATTTTTTTGCCCCTGTCTCACTTCCTTGATTCTTTTCCGGCGACGTCCAATCTCTCAAAAACTCTGTTTCAGAAATCCTCCCAAAACAGTATACTCATACGGCAACAATTAAAATTTCTATGCGCGCATTTTTATCTATTTTTTTGGCCTGCTGGCTATTTAATCTGTTTTTACCATGGTGGGGTAGTGTAATACCGGCTTTATTTATTGCAGCCTGGATGCTTGATAAAAGCCTGGCTGGATTTATGATCGGCTTTTTAGGGTCAGGGTTTGCCTGGCTTGTTCAGGCCGGATATATACACGTTGCCAATCAGGGAATATTAACCACACGAATTGCAGATATGATGGGCATCGGTTCTCCGTTAGTGGTTTTATTAATCACATTTCTGATTGGCGGAATTCTTGGAGGAGTTTCCGCGATGACCGGGGTTTTGATTAAACAAAATCTGCTTAATTCACAGAACTTAGAAGCGACCGGTTAATAAATTAAAGATGAATTTGAATAAATATTTTTAATGAGCACTGATGAGTGAAAATCCAAAGATTAAAGACCCAAACGTCCCATCAGAGGATAGACCCAAAAAAACATTATTTACCCGATTTCTCGACTTTGTAGAGTGGCTTGGTAATCTACTTCCTCACCCCGTTACACTTTTTGCACTTTTTGCATTTGGTGTTGT
>SLAU01000037.1 GCA_007126675.1 Balneolaceae bacterium | reverse complement strand
TCCTGTCCCTCACGTATGGCAAGCTGTCCGCATCCCGCATCGATATCATCCCCACGGCTGCGGCGCACGGTTGCGGTTACATCATTGGCCGCCAGCGTTTTCATAAAGCGGTTCAGCCGCTCCTCTCTTGCACGCTGCAGCGAAACACCGGCTACCTTGTTGTACATAATAATGTTCACTTTTGATGGCACCCATCGCGCAATCTTTACCAGGTTCAGGGCATCCTGTTTAGAATCATTAAACTCATCAAACAGCAGATATTCATAGGTAAGAGGCTTTCCGGTTTCGTGGAACCAGTATTTTACTGCCTCTTCCAGTTTTTCCAGGTTCAGCGACTCGTTGATCGGCATAATCTTGTTTCGCTTTTCATCATCCGCAGCATGGAGTGAAATAGCCAGGTTTACACCGGTCTCTTCATCGGCAAGCTGCCTGATCTGCTTGGTAAGCCCCACAGTTGAAACAGTGATTCTGCGCGGCGATAAATCAATACCCATAGGGTGAGAAATGATCCGGGCCGATTCAACCACCGATTTAAAATTGTGCAGCGGTTCACCCATTCCCATATACACAATATTGGTGATCTTTTTCCCGAATTCCGCTTCTGCCGTTTCGTTGATGATCTGCACCTGGTCTACAATTTCGCCATGCGTCAGGTTACGGAAATAGCCCATTTTACCGGTTGCACAAAACGAGCAGCCAAACATACAGCCCACCTGCGATGACACACAAATAGTAAGCCGGTTGGCGGTGCCGTCAGGATAAAAATCGGGAATCAATACTGCTTCAACTTTATATTCTTCGGGACCCGGAAGCTGGAACAGGAATTTGATGGTGCCGTCTTCGGAACGCTGCCGGGTGTACATCCCGATTTTGTTGACAACTGCAATCTCATCCAGTTTTGCCCTGAGATCTTTTGAGAGGTTCGTCATTTCGCTAAACGAAGATGCCCCTTTTTGATATAACCATTGAAATACCTGATCAGACCGGTAGGAGGCAAGGCCCATCTCATTAAGCCAGTTACTTAGTTGCTTTTCTGTCAGGGATTTGAGATCTGTCTTCTTTTCTGTTGTTATTTCTTCCATCATCCCGGAAGATACGAAGGAATACAGGCAATCTACAGATTTCTGTTAGTTACAAGCTATATATTTAACTTTGTTTAGACAGGAATCAGGAAACTTTTTTACTTTGATACAATTTATAGTATATGAATAGTATATTTACACTGTGTTAATACCATGGTTAGTATGCCTTCGTTGTTACAATTGAATTAAATTAATTTGAAAATATATGCGATTTACAATTTTATTATCATTACTGCTCATTGGGACTTCAATGACAACTCTTGCCCAGGAGAATAGTCATGAACCTCCTTTTGGATTGGGTGAACTCCAGGCATATTCGGTTTTTGTTGATGCTTACCGTCATTCGGACTATGCTTTAGCTATTGATTATGGACAATGGATACTTAACGCTCAGCCAAGAGAGCTGGAAGGTCATCAGGAATTTTCGCTTGAAAGACAGTTCGAACGGATGATTGATATTTATATTGGTGCATCTGAAAATGAGACTGATCCAAGCCAGGTAAGAAGTTATCTGAGAGACGCTCATGGAGTATTTGAGAGGTTTTTTGAAGCATTTGACGAGGATGAGTATGATGCCTTTAAATGGCAAATGAGACTTGGCCGATTTTACCATGAGTATCATGAAGAGATAGGTGCATCCAGAGACGATGCAATGGCAGCCTACGAGAAAATGTATAAAGAAGATTCTGCCCGTTTTGCAGAAGAAGGGGACGGATTTTTTGCCCGGGTATTGCTGGGTCATTATGCCTCAACCGGGCAAGTGGACAATGCAAATGAGATGATTGATGACATTGAACAGTATGCAGGTGCAGAACTGCAGAGCACAATTGATGAGATTAGAGAATCCTTGTTTGAAAGCCCTCAGGATAGAATTGATTTCTTTGAATCAAGAGTTGCAGATGCTGAAGGAGATGAAAAAATACAGATGCTTGAAACGTTACGCAATCTCTACAGCGAAACCGGACAAAATGAAAAAGGTATCGAGACCGCTATCAGATTGTATGAGCTGAGCCCGGGCTATGAAAACAGCATGGCGATTGCCGATTTTCATCTTGATGGCGGTAATTACAGTGATGCTTTACAGTATCTTGAAAATTCAATGAATTATGCTGAGGCATTAGAGCAGAGAGGTGAAACTTCATTAATGATGGCTGAAGCACATCAACAGCTGAGAAATCTTCAATCAGCCCGTAGTTATGCCGAAGATGCAGCAAACTATAGCGAAAATCCCGGTCGGGCTTACATGAGATTAGCTTCAATTTATGCCGCTGCTGTTTCACAATGTGCAGGTGGAGATGCACTTGAACGTCGCGACAGAACAGTATACTGGCTGGTTCTCGATTATTATGATATGGCTGCTAAGGCAGATCCCTCACTTGCTTCTGATGCTGCGAGCAGGTCAGAGTCTTACAAACGGGCTATGCCAAGTGCAGAAGATAAGTTTTTTAGCGGATGGGAAGTGGGCGAAAGCTTTAACATTGATGGCAGCCTTGACGAGTGTTATGCCTGGATCGACAGAACCACCACTGTAAGGTAATTCTAAGAAATAAACGTGCTAATGCTCTCTGAACCTATTTAAGTTTCAGAGGGCATCTTTCTTAAAATCTCGGGTTCACAATATTGTTGAAAATGGATCCGAATGTATAGCTCAGGCCAAATGAAACGGAGTAATCGTAAGAAGTAGGACGCTGAGTACCTTGCAAAATTGAGGAAGGATCATTTGGATCTACATCTGTGGGTAATTCAAGGGAAAGCTGATCATTGATGATTCTGTAACGGCCGGAAAGATTTACCGACAGCCCGCGCACAATTCGGATATTAAATGAGGGGTTAAACTCTATCCTGTTAATTGAAGTGTCGTGAAAAAAGTGGAGGCCGGAAACCCGTATATCGATACGCCCCCACCGCTGATCAAATCGAAGACGTGTACTTAGCTCCTGCGCCATAATTAACTCCGAATCTTTCAGAAAGATAGTAGTGTTATAATATCGCCTGTATTGAGGGGTAATCTGGTACTGAATAATAAAACGGCGCTGCTGAAACTCGCTGTAAGGGAAAAAGTTATATTCTATTGCAGGTGCTATGTATGCATTTAGCGCAATATTATTCACCCTGTTAAAGTTAGCACGTCCAAAAAGTGCAACTGTAAAGTGATCGTTCAAACTGTAACCCACCATATTCCAAAAACTGCCCCAGTCACGATTAATGTT
>SLAU01000212.1 GCA_007126675.1 Balneolaceae bacterium | reverse complement strand
TTTTTAAGCTTTTCACCGGTATGTTTTTTACACCCATCGCACACGCCGCAGCAAAACCAGACACCACCTTCAGAAATCACGATGCCGGAAGTATTTTTTCCTTATCAAAACTCAAAGTTTTACATAGGAGTTAACCATTCGTGGAGGCGATAAGCAGAGCGGGGCGAGGGAGATGTTTTATGAGTAATAGCACGTATTTAACTCATGACTATTTCACTCACTTGCTTTTTTAAAGATCAAATGCACTAATTCCAATTTAGATGCACCGATGTGGTAGTTATAAAAAAAGCCGCATTTTAACAGTAAAATGCGGCTTTTGGGATTTATATCCTGAATTAATCAGGCAGCAATTACTTTAGAAACTTGCTCTGCTGCTTCTTTCAGCAATACCGCAGAAATCACATTCAGATCGCTATTGTCGATGATCTCTTTTGCTTCTTCAGCGTTGGTGCCCTGCAGGCGTACAATAATGGGCACACCTTCAACTTTTTTGGCAATTTCGGGATCTTTAATCGCCTCAATTACACCATTGGCAACACGATCGCAGCGCACAATTCCGCCAAAAATATTGATGAGAATCGCTTTTACATTTTCATCTTCCAGAATAATTCGGAATCCGTTTTTTACGGTTTCAACATTTGCACCGCCGCCCACGTCAAGGAAATTCGCAGGCTCACCGCCCGATAACTTAATGATATCCATTGTTGCCATTGCAAGACCGGCGCCGTTTACCATACAGCCAACATTTCCGTCCAGCTTTATGTAGCTCAGTCCATATTTTGATGCTTCAACTTCAATCGGGTTCTCTTCCGATTCATCCCGCAATTCTGCATACTTTTTTTGGCGGAACATAGCGTTTTCATCAAAGGTGTATTTTGCATCAAGCGCCATTACATCGCCATCGGGAGTTCGCACAAGCGGGTTGATTTCAACCATATTCGCATCTGTTTCCACATAGCACTTGTACAGTGCCGAAATGAATTTCACCGCTTTTTTGAATGCATCACCCTCAAGGCCAAGCGCAAACGCGAGGCGCCGTGCCTGGTTTGGCTGCAGATCCATCCCTGGCTCAACCCATTCCTTTATAATTTTTTCCGGTGTTTCTTCAGCAACTTTTTCAATTTCAACGCCACCCTCGGTAGACACCATGATTACGTTTTTGTCTTTCCCGCGATCCAGCAATATTCCCAGATAGTACTCCTGCTCAATATCAACACCATCCGTAACATAAACGGTTTTCACTTTTTGGCCTTCTTCGCCGGTTTGAATCGTTACAAGAATATCACCTAGAAGCGACTCGGCAGCTTCGCGCACTTCATCAACTGTTTTGCAAAGAATCACTCCTTTAGCATTATTCTTTTTAGTGCGTCCTTTACCTCGTCCGCCGGCATGGATCATCGCCTTCACAACAAAGAGAGTGGTGCCATTTTTTTTCATCTCTTCAGCAGCTTTTACGGCATCTTCTACACTGCTTGCTGCCACGCCTTCAGGCACTGCTACACCATAATCTTTTAAAATTTCTTTCGCCTGGTACTCATGAATTTTCATAGGTAAACAAAGTTTTTGTGCAATTATCTGTTTAAAAATTATTGGGTGTAATAATACCCAAACCACAGGCTAAAAAAAAGTTGTATAACAATTGTAAGGAATTGGCTTTTGCGGTTTCATATAAAGAAAAAGCATAGTTATGAACAGACGATTCCGAAAACAGAATAATCTGAGTTACTATGAGCTCAGAACAGCGTCATTAATTGCTCTTTTTACATCCAGGCAGAGTCTGGACAAACTGAGCAGCGGCCTCAGATGGTGCTGCGAAAAACGCGGCCTTCGCATTTATGAATATGTAATATTATGCGACCGGGTCCTTTTAATTGTGGATGCCGCATGGGGGCATCTGCCTGATACCATCAAATCGTACAGAGAGTTTACCTCAAAAGCATTTCTCCGGAACTTGAGGGAAGGCAGCAGAAACCTGGACAGATCATGGATTTTGCCCGCATTAAAAGAAGCATCGGCCGGTGCCGGCGGCAGTGTTTCCATCTGGAGTGATGAAATGATTGTAAGAACACTTTTTTCTGCAGAACAGATTGATGAGCACGCAATCTCTATTAAAGATGCGCCAATTAAATCAGGCCTTGTTTTAAAACCTGAAAATTATCTGTATTGCAGTGCAAATCCGCGAAACCCGCTGGAAGGCTGGCAGGTAGCAGTAACTGACAGGGGAATTTAAATTCCCCGCCTCAGGCCTCTCTCGGTAAATCTCCAGTCAGGGATCGATACATTTATTTCACGCTCAGTCCATGAAATTTCTGTGTTTCGGTCATCGCGCAGATCATACATTGTCATTTTTTGGGGCATCCAGAGCTGATCGGTAACTTGTTCGAACCCTTCAGCAATCAGTTGTTTGATTTTTTCGCCATCACTGTTAAAGTAGTGGATCTCATCAAGGGTATATTTTTCATTGTTGATGAAAAACTTTACAGTACTGTATTGGTCCGAATCGGGTTTGGCTGCTTTAATGATATACTGATCATCCGTTTTTTCGAGCCAATCAAATTCATAATCATCGGCAGACTGATCGCCCAAATCCTCATACGTAAAATCACTCCCCATAAACCGGTCGCCTCTCTCGGATGAGCTTATAGTTTGAACACGGCCAACAGATGGCAGATAAAGCCTTTGAGATGATGAGCCGTCTTCATCCACCGATAAAAAGGCCGTTCCGCGAACATTACCGGGGCTTTCAAATACGATCAGGCTGCTGTTAACACCCTCTTCGGAAGATGCCCACATCCTCATTTCGCGGGTTCGTGTGCGGCCGCGATCATCAGTGATCACCATTTTCATTTTAGCGGCCTCGGTATTAATACTATTCCGCCGTTCTTCAACTTCTTCAAAAATTGAACGAGCTTCATCTTCGTCCGTGATCCTGTCTTGCGAAAAAACTGGAACAGTGATCATGAAAAAGATCAGTAAAAGGAATAATGTTTTGTGTAAGTCCATATCTGCTAATTTGTTGAACAGATAAAACGCCGGAAAGATGAATAGCGTTCAGCAGGTGAGATGAGAAATTGTTAAAAAAAAGAAAGCCACGCCCGTTAAGGCGTGGCCCTGTCAGGATATCTGAAAAGCTGTTATGACTTAATCAGAATCCTTAACCCCACTTAAATATACGATATGGAACACGATGAATAAAGAGTTTTATTTAATTGAGGCAATACAGTGCAATTCCGTATTGTTTATGGAATAGAAAGCTCGTAATTTTGATGCTCTTTAAAATTTGGTTTCCAAATAAAAAAGG
>SLAU01000121.1 GCA_007126675.1 Balneolaceae bacterium | reverse complement strand
TTTGGAGTAATTGAAAAGGCAAAATCTTTTCTTCTTTAAACACACAAAGCTCTCCGTCAAGAACTGTTGGCGGTAAAGACCTCTCCTGAAAAAAGGATACCACTTCCGGAAACGATTGGGTAACATCGTTCAGATCGCGGGAAAAGAGTTTAACTTTTTCACCATCAACATGAACCTGGCATCTCATTCCGTCAAATTTTTCTTCAGCTACGTAATCTTTTAAACTATCCACTGAGCGGCTTTCAATCGGCGATGCAAGCATAAATGAGAGAGGATGGAAAAGCTTGAAGACAGCTTCGCCCAAATTACCGTTTTTTGCGAGAACTGCGGTTTTCCCGATCGACCCTGTAATCATATTAGCATACCGTACCGCTTCCGGATCTCGGCCAAATGCATTTGCTATGGATGTAATCAGTGATCTGGTTTCAAACCCGATTCGAAGTGAGCCCTGACCAAGCATGCGGATAAAGTACTTTATCTCGACCGGTGTCATTTTTCTCCAGGTGACAAGTAAAATATCCTGTTTCTCATCTCTGCTCCGGGCTTCATACAGTTTCTCAAAAACCTCTTCTGTTTCTGAAAGGGATAAATCAACAGGATTCCGTTTCTCTAAAGCGGCCGGAGTGGCTTCCATCAATTTTTCAATGGTTTCAGAACTGCTTCCCGTTGCAGTGCGGCAGGGTTTAAAAACCTTGTCATAATCTATTTCGCAAAAGTTTGCCGCCGCCAGACCTGTAGTGCGGCTGCCGACAGAGGCCCGTTTGCCCGAAATACTTTCAAAAGCACCTTCACCGATAAACCGTGCGGCAAGGTTCAAGTCCTCATCACTTGTCAGGCTTTTCAGATAGCCGGCGCAGATTGCAGCTTTTGCATTATTTCCGCGGGTTTCACGGATTTTCTGCAGTGTTTTGCAAAGTACTTTAAACGAATTAGTCATCAGCGTCAGAATCTAAATCCATGTGTTCACTTACAATTCCACTCTTTTCAAGATAGTGCTCCACAACTTTAGGATTTGGAGTGTGTGTGATATAAACCTTTTTCGGAGACAATCTTTCGCAGAAGCTGATTAACTCATAAAAATCGAGATGGTCTGAAATCGGTATCAGCTTATCGACCGTTAGCTGAGTGCGCCGCGATTCCAGGGAAGCCCAGCCGCTGCAGTAGGCGATCTTCTTTTTCTTAACATTTGAGGCAAATCCGTTTGAAAGTGCAGAGGAAGGGCAGACCAGAATTTTGCCCTCACAATTATCCCTGTCGTAGGCTTCATAGTTTCCCAGATCAACATCAAAATCTTCGTACACCGAGCAGAGTTTGTAACCTGCACCGTGAATCATCATGGGGTGGTTCAGCGGTCTCAGCAGGTGCAGCAGTTCCTGTGCTTTGCCAAGATTGTACCCGAGAAAAACAGGAGTGTAATCTTTTTCAAGGCATTGACGAGCGAAGCTTTGAATTTCATCAGACAGTTTTTCGTGCGATTTCCATTTGTATATCGGTAAACCGAACGTGGCTTCGGTAATGAGGTAGTCCGCGTTATCCGGAGCTTCGAACCCTTCGGTAGCGGGCGAGGGGGGATTTCTGTAATCTCCGGTATAGAGAAGCGAGCCCTCATCCCATTCAATAAAGATCATGGCTGAACCCAGAATGTGTCCGGCCGGATAGAGAGTAACTTTAAATCGGTCGGTTTCAAAGGGCTCAAGGAATTCCATCGGGGTTGATTTGCCGTTGAATCCGCGCAGCTTCATTAAAGCTAATGTGGGTTTGCTGGCGTGTGTGTGAACCGAATGGTTCCGGTGCATGTGATCGGCGTGGGCGTGGGTGACGAATGTATATTTTGCATCCGGATGGGTTCCGTCCATCGCGATTTTAAGTTCGGGGAGGTAGATTCCCTGGTATCCCGCTTTTTTAAGTTGCAAGGAGTTCCCTGGCATGGTGTGAAATTTGAATTGTTTTTAAATCAATTCCTTACGGGTTCTCGCAGATTTGCGCAGATAATTTCGCAGAGTTACGCTGATACTCTGCGAAAATCTGCGGTTAAATCAGCGAAACTCAGCGAGAAATCTTCTATGTTTTTATCAGTACATAACAAAGCATGTACAATACAATTCCGATCGACAGAAAATTGAAGCCGGCTAACTGTACTTTTTTGTGCAAAACATCACGCATCTGCAAAATCTGGGTGGCAACAGATTTCCATTGTATCAATAACTGACCCAGAATAAATACAATTAGCAAACACCACAGAGAAAAGATCAGTTCAACCCATGAAAAAGGGAAGAAGGAGAGAATCAGCCCCGGAATTGTAAACAGAAGAAAATATTTCAATACTGATTTAAAGACCTGAGGCGGTTTATCATACTCAGCAGCTTTGGCCAGTTTTTCAGCTACCTGGTATTTTTTTACGATCAGGTATAAACCGTAACAAATGAGCAGCGTACCGAGTGCTAAATAATACGCTGTAAACCATTTTTGGGAAAAGGCATCCATATTTATAAAGAATCTGGGTTAATTGGGGGATCTTTTTTGGGGAACAGTATTGATAGTAAAATCGAGAATGTGATTGTTAGCAAGATCACTGAAAGGGTAACCAATGTTGGGATCTTAACCAATTCTTCGAGCATCATTTTTGTGCCAACATAAACAAGGATTAATGCAACACCGTAATGCAGATAATGGAAAAGCTTCATAACTCCTGAAAGCGCAAAATAAAGTGCTCTTAATCCTAAAATTGCAAATGCGTTGGCACTGTAAATGATGAAAGTATCGCGCGTTATTGCCATAATTGCCGGGATTGAGTCGAAGGCAAAAACTACATCGGTCGTCTCTATCATTATAAGCACTATAAACATGGGGGTGGCTACCCATTTGCCTCTCTGTTTGATAAAGAACTTTTCGCCATGGAAATCTTTGGTAACCGGTAAAAACCTCCTTACCAGTTTCAGTACCGGATTTTTATGAGGCCGGATCTCTGTATCCTTTTCGAATGCAAGCTTGATGCCGGTAAAGATCAGAAATGCACCTAAGAGGTAGATCACCCAATGAAACTGTTCAATCAATGCCACACCTGCCAAGATGAATATCAGCCTGATAAATAGAGCTCCGAATATGCCCCAAAACAAAACGCGATGCTGATATTTGGGATCAACCCCGAAATAGGTGAATATCAGCAGGAATACGAAAATGTTATCGACACTGAGCGATTTCTCAATCAGGTACCCGGTAAAAAAGTGGAGCGATTGTTCCGGGCTCATGTAAAAGTAGAGGCCAATGCCAAAAATTACAGCCATCACAACCCACAAACCTGTCCA
>SLAU01000167.1 GCA_007126675.1 Balneolaceae bacterium | reverse complement strand
CCATGGAGCTAAGTTCCGGACCAACTGAAATTGTATCAGCAGTAATCAGCATAAAAATAACAGCCACAATTACTCCGATTACAATCGGGTTTTTCGTGTAACTGCTTATTTTGGAAATTCCCACCAGGAATACAATCTGGGTCAAGCCAAGAAAAATGAAAAATGTGAACATCAGCGAGTAAACAGACGGCAGCAATGTTTGCCCGGATACAAAGGTTTGATTTACTTTGATGTAGCTGTCAGGCAGTATATAGAGTGTTAAAGCCCATAAACCGGCAATAATAAATGAAAAAGCTACTGAGCGTATAATTACCAAACCAACAGGCCGGTTGTAGATATGGCCAATTCGTATCAGGTCAAATGTTCTCAGTTTTTCACTCCAATATTCGCGGGTAAGCGAATCACCAATTGCGGTAATTACGAAATAAACAATAGATGTTAATGCGGCAATTATGCCGAATCCTACTATTTGTGGAGCAAGATCACTAAATGCTAATGTCCCGAATGAGTAAAGTATTTGATGAAATATATTCAGAAACAATAGAGCCGGGAATGCAAAACCTGCGAGTACCGCAACTAATACTGCAAGTTTTGTATCGATTAATCTCAGTTTTATTCGAATGTAGAGTAATATCAATAACCATAATATGAAAAGCAGAGCAACTACAGCCAGAATTCCCAAACGGTAATTATTACCCACTGCGGCAGTATCAGGAGGTCCCGGATCTGTAAATATCATTCCAACTAATGATCCGGTGGGTAAAACATCAACAGTTAAAGTAACAGTACGGTCAATAGCTCCAACCTGTTTTTGGAACTCCACACGGGCTGCATCCACCTGATTTATCGAAATAAGCTCAGTGCTCTCTACTTCAAAACTTTCGCTGCGCCATCCTGATTTTTCTAAATGATATTTCGCGATTTTTTCTGCGCCTCTCTGATCCAGAATATTTGATGAAAGCGGATCAAATTCTATTTTTTCAAAATGATCAGCGGGCTCTCTGACAAACCTGAACTGAAATTGTTCGAAGAGTTCGGCATCTGCTCTGAGATCATTTAGATGGTGATTGATACCGTCAAAAAGCAATTCGAGAATTTCCGTTTCAAATGGTCTGGATGGAAAAATGGAGTCCTCATTATTAAACCCTAAGAATTCTCCCTTTTCTGAGAGAAATACCTGGTATTCTTTTAAATCTTCACTATAGTTAGCCATCTCCTGAAGCCATTCTTCCGGCTCTGAAGCATGTTCTATCTGCCAATAAAAAACAGGATAATTAGTCCGAATCTCCGAATCAGTATAAACTTCCTTAACCGGACCGGAACGCTGCACATTCTCGAGCATCTCATTTCTGACTCTGAAATCGGCATACGAATCCTGCACCGGCAAATATCCAAGGCCGGTAACAACCTGCTGAGACATCTGTTTTGCCTGGTCGTTTCCCAGGCTGCTGTCAGCAACACTCAGCGGGTGTTGAAACGAAAAAATCCAATAAAACAAGACTGCTCCGAATATTCCGGATATAATTAAAAACAGATCTTGTTTTGTAGTATCGCTGCCAAACATGAATTAATGTACTAAGAAGAAATAAACCCGAATTTGTTTATCACTCAGATCAGTTAAATTTGATGATTGTTACATCGAAAAGTAAGCTAAAAAGTTTCAAAAACCCTGAAATT
Organism: Balneolaceae bacterium; assembly: GCA_007126675.1. Lineage (GTDB taxonomy): Bacteria > Bacteroidota > Rhodothermia > Balneolales > Balneolaceae > SLAU01. The sequence goes on along the minus strand of SLAU01000167.1, from coordinate 1,633 downwards.
TATAATTATTTGTATACTCAATAATTAAAGGCGATTCTGCTGTTCGTACGGTTGAAAAGAATTTTGGGTTGATTAAAACAATATATTGGCATCCTAAAGAAAAAATGAACTACCTCGGGGCAGAGCCCACGAGGTATCTATTTAGAGCCCATTATTTTTTGATCAATATAGAATTTTTTTTTGGAGTGTCCCCCTTTGAAGGGGGCAATGGGGGATGATCAGTTTTGCTTCATAACCAAGTTCAGAGCACCTTAAAACTCAGTAAGTCATCCCCCAGCTCACCGCCTAAGGCGGATCGCTTCCCCCTTCAAAGGGGGACTTTTACTTTTTCCGACCCAGAGGGTCGGGGAGTTAAACCACTTAAGATTAGACCAGAATAAATATGTGCTTAATCGTATTCAGTTTTCAAAATCATGAAAAATATCCGCTAATACTTGCTGGAAATCGTGATGAATTTTATAAACGCCCGACAAAGCAGGCTGAATTCTGGGAAGAGAAACCGGATATTCTGGCCGGGAAAGACCTTGAAAAAGGCGGCACCTGGTTAGGTGTAAACCGGGGAGGCAATTTTGCTTTTCTCACGAATTACCGGGATATAAATAACATAAAAGATAATGCAGACAGCCGCGGAGATATTGTCATCTCGTATCTGGAAAGCAATTTGAATGTTACACAATTTATCCGGGATCTTGACCAAAACGCTTTAAACTATAACGGGTTTAACCTTCTTGCAGGAAATGTAAATCAACTGTTTCACTATTCGAACAAAACCCGGCAATACGCAGAAGTAAAGCCCGGAATACATGGTATCAGTAATGCACTGCTTAACACTTCGTGGCCGAAAACCGATTTTGCCAAAACAGAATTTTCAAAAATAATTGCTGACAGTGACCCTGATGTTGATGCACTTTTCAGACTGCTGCAAAACAGAAAACGTTATCCGCCTGAACTGCTTCCTGAAACCGGTTTATCAGAAAAAATGGAAATAGCGGTATCCTCTGCATTTATTGAAACTGAAGATTATGGCACCCGTTGCTCTACCCTGCTGTTTATCGACAATGCAGGCAAAGTTACTTTTATTGAAAAAACGCATCAGCCCAAACCTGATGGTGACGATACGGTGAAATATGTTTTTGAATCAAATTTAAAGTTTAAAGGCTCCTCCTGACTTCCGTGCTTTTTCTCTATTACTTCTCAGGAAATGATAATCAAAGAGTTACAAGCCATTTGTTTGAAGCTATGAATCATTAGTTATAGCTCTTTGCAAATTCTTAGCTGCATATCTCTCATGTACTTTTGAACGACCAAAAGTACGAAAAGTCGCCGGCTTGGATTTCTTCAGGTGGGGTTTTTCTCCGGCTATGCGATGTCACACCCCACCCCCACGTGAAAAACACACGTGGGTACTCCCCTCAAGGGGAGATCTACAATTGTCCATAACACCTTGAGATTTTTTAAATTTCTCACCGGTATGTTTTTTACAACCATCGCATACGCCGGAGGAAAACCATGCACCACCTTCAGAAATCACGATGCCGGAAGTATTTTTCCTTATCAAAACTCTAAATTTAAAAAAGAGTTAATCGGCCTCTGATTCGTGGAGGCGGTAAGCAGAGCGGGGCGACTGAGACGT
>SLAU01000024.1 GCA_007126675.1 Balneolaceae bacterium | reverse complement strand
CCGAGGCAGTACCACTCCGGGCAAGCGGGCTGGGAAATCCGCGGATTACCATCCAGTTCTTCCCAAACCACACCGAATTGTTCACCGGGCGGTATATCGGGGTCGGGATCGGGATCCGTTTCGGTTGCGGATTCTGAACATGTGCAAAGAAGCAGGGCGAGAACTGGGAGTATGATCTTGATTCTCATGTAAGTCAGACTTTATTAAAACACGATTTAACATAAAGGATTAAGTTCTTGAAAAAAAGGAAACGATCTGTTGTTCTAAATAAGAAGTTGACGGAACTGAGATGGTATAACAGAAATGGGTTCATTTGTCCATTTATGTTGTCGAAATATTTGACATATGGCAGGCTTAATCTTAAAATATCTTGTCTCAAAGAACATGAAATGAAGCTATTTTGGCAATAAACCCAACACAAGAAGCACTGCTGCAGCAGCTTATTCGAGCGTCATCCGATAAAATAGACCTGAGAAAAAAAAAGCCCTCTCGGAAATTGAGCAAACAGCCGATGCCTTATTCCGGAACCTGAGCAGCGAAGAATTATACTTGCTTGAGGATGGGGATTCCACTGGGCCCGCCATACCACTCGGATTTAAAATTGCTATAAAACTCGCAAGGTCAAAGAGTCATATCGCACAGTTTGACGAGCCCGCCCATGTATCGTCCGTTATAGCTATGTATAATGAACACAACCGGATCAGGCCATCAAGCGAGCATCCCAATGGCGAAGACTTCCTCAGGGTAAAAGTCCATCAGTTAAACTGGCTGTTTAAGGAGTTCCCAAACTACAGCTGGGATCTGACGCTCGTTGACGACGGGTGCCCCAACAACTCGGGTAACATAGCAGAGAAGATCATTTCCGAAGCCGCCTATCCCAACGTGGAGGTGCTGTTTTTGGAGCAAGCTATTCAGAAGGGGCACCTGTTGCAGCGGAAATGGGTGACACATCCGAGAGCCAGAAGGGGGGCTCTATTCTCTACGGCATGTACCATATCGCACGGCAAAAAAAAGAAAATCATGTGGTTCTCTACACTGATGCCGACCTCTCTACACACCTCGGCCAGACCAGCCTGCTCACAAAGCCAATTCTTGAGGACGGCTGCCTTGCGGCAATCGGGAGCAGACGCAAAAAGCATTCGGTGGTCATAAAACAGGGCCAGAGAAACGACAGGGGAAAGCTGTTCATCTATTCCTGGAAGCGGATGTTGCCTGAGCTCGGTTATATAACGGACACCCAGTGCGGATTTAAGGCGTTTGACGGAAAGATTGTCCGCGACATTGTTATGCAAACCTATGAGAAGAAATTCGCATTTGACATAGAGCTGCTGCTGAAGACTGAAATCATACGAAATAACTCCATACATAAAACTCCAATCGCCTGGATCGACAGTGAGGCAGAGTCTACGACTACGGATTTGCAACCCTACCTTCCGATGCTAAAAAGCATAAGCCAGATGTACAAGAAATACGGAAGCAGGAATGATCTGTCTGACGAGTTTTCGAATTTCTATGATAACCTGACAAAGGATGAGTGGAGGTCAATATTAAATAATATTCCTGAAGAGATCGTAAGCAGAAATCCTGAAGAGTTTTCTTCATACGATAAAATTCGCACATCAGATCTTATGTAACAGGAGCAAAAACGTGTAAGTTGAAAAATTGCCAAAGGTGTTACCCTCGATTTAAACTTGTTCATCTATTAGGATAAGGGCTCAGATACCCAGATTAAGTGGTTCAACTTTGGCTATCCATAACATCAGTAAAACCAAACTTAATTAAATACTCTTTTCCTCAGTCGAAAACGCCTCTTCAAAAAATTGGAGGTCATAATATCGTTTGTAGATTCCATCTTCTTCCAGCAATTCCTGGTGGGTTCCCTGCTCAGAAATTCTGCCGTCATCCATCACCAGTATGGTAGTTGCATTTTTGATGGTGGAAAGCCGGTGAGCGATTACAAAGGTGGTACATCGTTTCATCAAATGGTTGAGTGCTGCCTGAACAGCCGCCTCAGATTCTGAATCAAGCGATGAAGTGGCTTCATCAAGCAATAAAATCGCCGGTTCTTTTAAAATAGCCCGGGCAATGGCCACACGCTGGCGCTGCCCTCCGCTAAGTTTAATACCACGCTCTCCAACCAATGCATCGTATCCGTCAGGATGCTCCATAATAAAGTTGTGGGCCTGCGCAAATTTTGCCGCTTCTTCCACTTCACTGTCCGTTGCATCCAGCCTTCCGTACCTGATATTTTCCCGAATGGTACTGCCAAATAGCTGAATATCCTGGGGAACAATCGCAATATGATTTCTCAGTGACTGCTGCTTAACGGTTGAAATATCAATACCGTCAAACCGAATGGTTCCCTGCTGCAGATCATAAAAACGAGGGATCAGATTTAACAAAGTCGTTTTCCCGGCACCACTTGGGCCCACCAGTGCTACAATATCTCCGGGCTTACAGGAAAAGGTAATATTCTGTAGTACAGGCTGATTTTTTTCGTAGTGAAAGGATACATTTTCAAAAGAAACGGCACCTTGAACCCGGTCTAACTCTATAGCTTCCGGTTGGTCCTTAACTTCCGGCTGTACCTCAAGCAGGCCAAAAATTCGCTCTGATGCACCCACTGCGCTGCTAAATACTGTGTATACCCTTGCCATACCGCCCATTGACCGGCCTATGTTGAATGCAAAAAAGATAAATGCAACAAGATCACCGGCTGATAGCCTGCCCGCCAAAACTTCTGTTCCGCCATACCAAAAAATGACGATCATTGTGCCCATAAAAACAACACCTACAGTTGACCAAAATAGATTACTGAACAGCACTTTCGTTCGGGCGGTATCAAAAAGCGTATTTACCCCAGAGTTGTACCGGTTCACTTCATACGATTCCCGAGCAAATGATTTTACCGACTCCACGGCACCTAATGCCTCTTCGGCGATCGCGGTAGTGTCTGCCAGGCGGTCTTGTACCTGCCTGGACAATTTTCTGATCATTTGGCCAAAATAACGCACTGCCAGTGTGATAACCGGCACGGTTATGAAAATGATAAGGCTGAGCCGCCAGTTGAGGTAAACCATCAGCAGCACCGAACCCACGAGGTTTATACTTTGAGTGAGGCCTTCAGATAATGTACCGGTTACTGCATCGCGGATGGCTGCTACATCGTTGGTGAGGCGTGATGTGATTTCTCCAAGCCTCTGGTTCGAAAAGAATTTAAGGCTTAACCGATGCAGGTGTTCATACACTTTTTTCCGAAGGTCAGCGACAATTTTTTCACCGATCCAGTCGAGCCAATAGCTTCCCCAAAATCCAAGGATTGCCTGTAGTACAAAGAGACCGATGAGTATAAGCGTAACTTGATTGAGGAGCGCCCTATCCCCGTCATCGAATACGGCATCCAGTAATTCGCGCAAACCCAGCGGAACGGCCAGCCAGACCAGCGTAGCCAAAACAGAAGCGATTAACGCAAAAATCAGTTTGGTTTTATAAGGCTTCACATACGCCAGAATTTTCATGTACTGGCGAAATGATGTTCGATCGATTTTCAAATGAACTCTTCTTTATGATTTACCTATGCATTAGAAGTAAAACCTCTTCAAAGGTAGTAAAGTTCTGCAGTAACAATACTTAAAAGAGGACTCATTATTTAATTGCATCATACCCATTAAGCAATTAAATCCTATTCTTATTCCTTCTGCACCTCTCGCTGCAATATTTCACATTCTCCCAGTCGCGTTCCCATTTCTTTCGCCAGGTAAAAGGCCGTTTACAAACCGGACAGATTTTTGTGGGAAGATTCTTCTTTGACATTTTTTACCGCCGCTTTTTTACATGCTTTTTGAGAATCCATTTATTTTCTTCTTTCACTTCTTTGCTGCCCTTTTTGCTCCACAGAATTGAGCTCGCATGTTTATAGCTTTCTTTAATATCGGAGATAATCGGGTTGGGATAGTCATCGCCGATGCGGCAGTTGTACATCTCCTGCTCCATTTCGCTCATTTTCCACGGTTCATGGATCAGTTCGGAAGGCACTTCCTTCAACTCATCAATCCACTCACGGATAAATGTCCCTTCAGGGTCATGATCGTAACCCTGCTTCACCGGATTGTAGATTCGAATGGTATTGACACCCATGGTGCCGGCCTGCATCTGAAACTGTGAATAGTGAATACCCGGTTCAAAATCGAGAAACTGTTTTGCAAGATGCAGAGAACCTTTCGGCCAATCGAGCCACAGATGATGAGTTAAAAATGAAACCAGCATTGCACGCATCCTGAAATTGAGATAGCCGGTTGCAATTACACTGCGCATGCAGGCGTCCACCATCGGGAAGCCGGTGCGGCCTGTGCGCCACGCTTCAAATTTCTCTTCGTCCCACTCTGTACGGATGTCGTTGTAGCCTCTGTTCATATTTTCGAACTCGATCCGTGGTTCAGACTCAAACTTCTGCACAAAATGGCAGTGCCAGCCCAGGCGCGATCGAAAACTGCGAAGCCCGCGTTTCGACGGTGCATCATCGTAGTGTTGATCCATATACTGTATAATCTGCCGGATGCTCAGATTGCCCCAGGTGATATATGGCGACAACCTGCTGCATCCGCTTCTTGCGGGCCCGGGTGCCGATATCGAAGCGTTGTAGTTTGCACAGCGTTCATGCACAAAGCTCTCGAGGAACTCCCACGCTTTTGATTCACCGCCCGTCTGAAATTGTTCATTCGGAACTTTGAATCGGTTCGGTATCTCTTCGTTGATTTGATTTAATAAATGGTCATCTGCCGAAAATCTCTTTAGCTGATTAAGATCCGGGTCCTGCTGAGGCTGATTCATTATCGAATTCCAGGTTTTTCTCCAGCCATTTCTGTTCATCAGTCCTCGGTGAACTGCATTCGTGGGAGACTCATCCCATTCCACATCCCACTCCTTAAAAAGGCCGGACATCCGAATATCCCTTTGATAGGTGAGATCAATACCCGTTTCCTCGTGGCTGAATACGGCTTCTATGTCATAGTGTCTGCGTATTTCCCGGAATATGTTTTCCGCCTCCTCATACACAATTAAGAGGTTCAGATTCTGATCGGCCAATTGCTGCTGCATCTTTTCTAATGACTCCCAAACAAACCGCCAGTGCCGGTCATCATAATGTGGATCGTTTACAAGAGAGGATTCAAAAATATAAAGAAGAAGTGCCGGCAATTCTGATTCTGAAGCACGCTTCAGCGGCTGATGGTCCTTCAGCCTCAAATCCCGCTTAAACCAAACGATATTTATTTTTTCTTTGCTCATGCAAGCGCAACAGATGTTGCTTTCGAAGTGTTCAGATTCGGTTATTGACCCTGATTGATAATCACTCGAGATTCAATTTAAGCCTGCAAGCCTTTGGAAATACCAACATGGGGTTGTTAAATCATCTCTGATTGTTGTGTTTCGGCGCTATGGCTTGTGTGATGCCTTAGAAGTATAATCTGAGCGAGTTATAAGTTTCCTTTCACCAAACCGCTTTCTCAGTTTTTCAGCTTATCGGTTTCTCTCTGCGCTAATCCGCGTGCCATCTGCGTAACTCCGCGAGAGGTTCTCGCAGAGTTACGCAGAAATTCCGCTGAGTTGCGCAAAGGCTCAATCACTTTCCCTGCCAACAAAGAAAAAAGATATTTACCGATAAACACCGATATCACTCACCGCCAGACGAAAAGGGCCTTCTTGTCCGTCGCGGATCATAAACCCGACCTCAATGACTGAATCTGCATTTAACTCCGGATTGCCGCGCACACCTCTTCCCCTGAATACCGGCTCAAAATCGCTGTACGGAAGCTTATGAGTCTGCCACTCACCGGGGCTGGTATCAAACCGTGCTTCGTATGAATAGCGGGTGATACGTCCGTTTTTGACTGTTTTCAATCTGAGGCAGTAGGTTTTGCCATCTCCTAAAACACGAACGGATAAGCCCTCAAAACCGGACAGATCAGCCGGAGCATTTGACCGTGCGCGTACTGATGCAAATCCACCATTATTTTCCAGCGATACCGTTCCGCTGAATATGGCATAACCGTCATCATGCAATTGAAATGCGCTTCTGGAAATACCACCCATTACGCTGTCATTTACAATTTGCCAGTGAGCAGCGGAGGTGTTGCCAAAATCAATAATGGAAATCACCGAATCATCCTCACCGCCATTACTGTTGCCCGGCTGCGGACTAATAAGCGAAATTAAGGCAGGTAAAAACATGCCGATTAAAACGATGGAAATTGAAATATTGAAAGGAATCATGAATTAGTTCTTTTGTTGATATAAGCTCGCAACAAAAAAAGAAAACCGGGCATTCGAACGTGTAAAACAGAAGAACAGATAAACCGAGAAACTTCCAACCGATAAAGTAGAATTTAGGTTACTAATTAATTTGTAGCCTCATAACCCACTTTTTCGGTTTCTCTGTTTGTCGGTTTTTCCTCTTACTTTCTCGGTTAATCGGTTTGTCTGTTTCTCTGTTTCCCACCTTCTCCCAAAAAATTAATATTTAGCCCGAGCGTTGTTATTCTTTACAATGCTTACGATACTACAGCTATTATATCTGAAATCAATCATATGCTGACATGGGAAAAACCGAATTAAAAAAAGAAGTTGAACAGCTCTTGAAAGATTTACCTGATGACGCCGACTGGGATGATTTGATGTACAAAATCTATGTTCGTCAATCGATTGAACAGGGCTTGAAGGATGTTGAAGAGGGACGCGTTGTGTCACACGAAGAGATCAAAAAGAAATTTCAGCCGGCTACATGAAAATTTCCTGGTCGAAAAAAGCTGAAAAGCAATTGGATCAGATATTTGAGTACATCGCACAGGATTCTTCATTCTATGCCTACCGTACTGTACAGAAAATTATTGAAAAAGCTGAGGGTATTACACAGCAACCTAAAAAGGGGCGAATCGTACCTGAATATGAACAAGATCATGTTCGTGAAGTATTTCACCATCCTTACCGTATTATATACCAGCTTACCGATGATCAAATACAGATATTAAGTGTTATCCATGACCGGCGTTTATTATCAGATGATCCGAAGTATTAAACCCTACCCCTTGGCGGCCTTTTTTCCTCTGCGCTAATCCGCGCGCGATCTGCGACACTCCGCGAGAGGTTCTCGAGGCTGTCCAAAAAGGTATAATTCATCGAATTTCGCTTAAATAATTTAGATTTATTCTTCTGACTCACCCTTTCTCCCTCTCTAAAAAATAGAGAGGGATTAACTGTCTAAATTATTTAAGCTGGTTCATAAGTTGATTTACTTTTTGGGCAGCCTCCACCATGTGGCAGAGTTACGCAGAGGGTTTAGTACATCGGTTTTCAGTTTCTCCGTTTATCTGTTTAAGTCCTCCCCATTTTATATTTTTCCGGAAACTCAATTCAAACACCATGTCATGAATCCACGCAATATCGCAATTATATCACTCCTCCTTTACTTCCTTCTTCCACGTGCCGATGCCATCGCTCAGGAACTCTACTACCCGGCAGCCGGGGAGTGGACTGAGAAGTCTCCGCAGGAGCTCGGATTAAATGAAGCCGCCATCAATCAGACCGTGCAGCTTGCACTGGATAACGAAAACAGCGTGGAGCGCGATTTGCGGATCGCCATCATGCGGGGATTCAGCCACGAGCCGTACCATGAGCTTCAGGGTCCGGTGCGCGAACGGGGCCGTCCGGCAGGCATGATTATCAAGGACGGATATGTTGCCGCAAGCTGGGGCGATCTCAATCGTGTGGATATGACCTTCAGTGTTACCAAAAGCTACCTCTCTACTGTGGCTGGTCTGGCGTGGGACCGCGGGATGATTCGCTCTGTGGATGATAAAATGACAAACTACGTCTGGGACCGCACCTTCGATGGCAATCATAACTCCCAAATCACCTGGCACCATCTTCTGAACCAGTCATCCGACTGGTCCGGAACTCATTTTGGCCTGGAGGACTGGGCCGATCGCCCGCCGCGCGAGGGTGATATTGACGACTGGCGGATGCGCGAACTTCGCGAGCCGGGTACCCACTACGAGTATAACGACGTGCGGGTGAACGTTCTCTCTTACTCCCTGCTGCACGTATGGCGTGAACCGCTGCCGCAGGTGCTTCGTCACAAGGTGATGGACCCGATCGGGGCATCCACCACCTGGCGCTGGTTTGGGTATGATGACTCCTGGACGGAACTTGACGGACACAAAGTGCAATCAGTGAGCGGGGGCGGACACCACGGCGGGGGAATCTTTATAAACACGCTTGACCAGGCGCGTTTCGGACTGCTCTTTGCCCGAAGCGGTGAGTGGAACGGGCAGCAGATTATCTCCCCGGAGTGGATTGAAAAAGCTGTTGCGCCATCCGAGCCCAATCCCGACTACGGCTACATGTGGTGGACCCTAAAAGGAGATACCGACTGGGGTGATGTGCCCGATCATCTCTACTACGCTGCCGGCTTCGGCGGAAACTACATCATTGTGGATGAGCAAAACGACATCGTCATCGTCACCCGCTGGCTCGACGGCAGCGTGCTTGGAGAATTTGTGGAAACCATATACTCAGCCATCGAGTAAAACCGGTGAAAGAAAAGAAACCGACAAACAGACAAACCGAAAAATGTCCAACAGAGAAAGTAATTCTTTGGCTACGCTCTAACCTGAATCAAAGTCACCGCACTTTCTCGGTTTCTGTGTTTATCTGTTTGTCGGTTCATCGGTTTCCAATCCCACTTTTTCGGTTTCTCTGTTTGTCGGTTTTAAAAGAGTCTTGTACTAGCATTTGATTTAATTTGCACATTTATTTATGCAATTATATATTTATATGCCCAATCATTTGTGCATATGAACGAGCTTTTTGAATATTCGGATAATCAAATAGAGCAGATTCCCGTGGATTTTGTCCGTTACCTGTACAATTCCGTTCACTGGAACAGCAGGTTAATTGGTATTAAGGGCGGACGTGGAACGGGGAAAACAACATTGCTTTTACAATACCTCAGGGAATCGGGCTTGCATGCCCCTGAGGCGGTTTATCTTTCGCTTGATGATCTCTATTTCACAACTCACACCGTCACGGATACGGTTGCCGCAATTTACAAGAGAGGCGGAAAAGTCGTTGTGCTCGATGAAGTTCACAAATACGCAGGATGGGCCAGAGAGGTGAAGAATTTGTACGATCGCTATTCAGATCTGCAGATTATATTTACAGGTTCCTCGATTATCGACATTGCTAAAGAAGAAGCCGACCTGAGCAGAAGGGCCGTATTGTACGAGTTACACGGTCTCTCTTACCGGGAGTACCTACACCTTGCACACGACATTCGTTTCGATTCCATTCCACTTCAGGGAATGCTTAATAACGGAAGAGAGCTGCGTTCAGCTTTCCCGAAAGAGTTCCGGCCGCTGAAGTATTTCAAAGCGTACCTGGAGCACGGATATTATCCTTTCTTTACAGAAGATCCGGATACCTATGCCAAAAGGCTGCAGCAGGTGGTACGAATGACCGTGGAATTTGACATGGCCGAATTGAAAGGATTTGATGTGAGAAATGCAGGGAAGCTGCTTCAGCTGCTGGGCATCGTAGCCCAGTCTGTTCCGTTTAAACCGAACATCAGTAAACTGGCCGATAAAACCGGGATACACCGCAATTCGCTCGTTAATTACCTGCACTACCTCCAGCGGGCTCGTTTGGTACATCTGCTTTATCCCGCCGGAAAAAGCACCTCAACACTCCAGAAACCGGAAAAGCTGTTTCTGAATAATCCCAACCTTGCCACAGTGCTCAGCAGCGCCAAGCCCAATACCGGAAATCTTCGGGAGACATTTATGATTAGCCAACTACGAGTAAAGCATCGCGTTCACCACCCCGCTTCGGGCGATTTCCTGGTTGATGAAAAATATACGCTTGAAGTTGGCGGGCCCTCAAAAACCGGAAAACAAATTGCCGGTATTGAATCCGCTTTTCTCGTCGCGGATGACCTCGAATTACCTACAGCCGGACAAATCCCGCTATGGCTTTTTGGGTTTTTATACTGAAAGAAAATTAAACCGACGAACAGAAGAACCGACGAATGTCCAACCGATAAAGTATAATCTGAGTTAATAACTTTATAAACGCCTTTTAGCCTACTTTTTCAGTTTTTCGGTTCGTCGGTTTTTAATTTCTTTGTGTCTCATATTTTGTTGTTTGAGATACACAAATTTGGATCGTGCATCTAATAGTGTTCGAATCACTCCCATCGCCTGCTGGTATTATGTTTCAATTAGCTACCACTTCCAATAAACGAAGATAATGACTTGAACAAAGGTCATATTATTATAATAATGACTTGTAATCAAGTCGATAAAAATATATTTTGACTTGGAGCAAAGTCACAATTATGGATGCATTATACGAATATCAGGCCGAATTACTGGAAGGAGTATCGGACCGGTTTTACCGGGGACTTTACCATAAGCTAAATTGGGATGAACGGTTTTTGGGAATCACCGGGCTGCGTGGCACAGGGAAAACCACCATGCTTTTACAGTATCTCAAATACTCGGTTCCTAAACAAAAAAACTCCCTCTATGTTACCGCTGATCACCCTTGGTTTTATGATCATTCACTGCTCGAGCTGGCACAGCAGTTCAGAAAATATGATGGAAAACTTTTGCTGATTGATGAGATACACCGGTATCCAAATTGGTCGCGCGAACTAAAAAATATTTACGACGGATTTCCTGAACTACAGGTTGTGTTTACTGCCTCATCTCTACTTGATATTTTGAAGGGAGAAGCTGATTTAAGCCGCCGTGCATTAACAAAAGAACTTACCGGTCTTTCCTTCAGGGAGTACCTGGAGCTTCGCCATCAACAAACATTTCCCGTATATACACTGAAACAGGTATTGGAAGATCCTGCTACAATAACCGATTCTATTCTTTCCAATGTAAAACCAATTCCGCTATTTAACGACTACCTGAAATACGGATATTTTCCATTTTCAGTAACACGCAGCAATGAATCATTTCAGAGATTGCTAAACCAGGTTATCAACACGGTAATTGAAGTAGATCTTCAGATTGTAGAGAACTATTCGGCATCCAACATTATTAAGCTGAAAAAACTTTTGGGTGTTATTGCTGAAACGGTTCCTTTTGAGCCCAACATCTCAAAAATTGCGAAAAAGCTTGAAATGGGGCGGGATACCGTTAAAACATACCTGTGGAATCTCGACCGTGCGAGATTGTTAAATCTGCTTAGGCGATCTGCGAGCGGAATGGCCGCACTTCGGAAACCGGACAAAATCTATATGGAAAACAGTAATTTTAGTTATGCATTGTCGTCCGCTCCTGAAAAAGGCACAATCCGTGAGGCATTTTTTATAAACCAGTTACGTAATGCAGGTCATACAATTGAACTAGCAAAAACAGGTGATTTTCTGGTTGATAAATTCTATACGTTCGAAATTGGAGGGCCTTCTAAAGACTCTTCCCAAATCAGCAGTGAAGAAAACGCTTGGCTCGCACTCGATGATCTCGAACACCCCTATCTGAACCGAATCCCGCTATGGCTTTTTGGATTTTTATATTAAGACAAAAACCGAAGAACAGAACAACAGGAAAATCCATCGGGGCCGGACGAGTGTCTAACCGAAGAAGTTTGATTCGAGTTATTACCTGATGAATTGCCACTAACCCCACTTTCTCAGTTAATCGGTTGTTCGGTTTTTCTGTTCGTCTGTTCCCAGCTTCCTAATCTTCCAGTGTAAATCCAATTTTAAGTGACACCTGGTAGTGCTCTACCTTTCCGTCTACAATATGTCCGCGTGTTTCGGTTACTTCAAACCAGCGCAGATTATCCAAAGACTCACTGGCACGATTCACGGCATTTTCGATGGCATCTTCGATGCTTTTAGTTGACGATCCTACGATTTCTATCTTTTTATATACGTTGTCACTCATAGTTTTACTGTTTATTTGATGGTCGTTAAAACGTTTGATTGCAACATCTTACCGATCCATGATTTTCGATTCATGGATGCAATACTACCAAAGAATTATATAACAATTGCGTTCCGTATCCGTCGGGTTTATAAGTTGCTCTGCGCTAATCCGCGTTCCATCTGCGACACTCCGCGAGAGGTTCTCGCAGAGTTCCGCTGATTTATTTCACTATGTTTCACTTCGTGCCTGTCCGCTTTTCGCGGATTTATCGGTTTTCCTTTGCGCTAATCTGCATCTGCTAAACAAATTAAACCAAATGAGTTAAATATTGCTATTTTTAACTATTTTGGTTAAATATGATCTGAATAAACCAT
>SLAU01000277.1 GCA_007126675.1 Balneolaceae bacterium | reverse complement strand
CCCACAAACCGCCCGAGGTGGATCACCATTTCTGAAACGGATTCACAGGCAATTCTCCTATCAACCAGTGATTTAATTAAGCAAAAAATCGATCACTTTTTCCCGGGTATGAAAGTTAAATCCGCCAATATTTTCAGGGTAACCCGAAATGCGGATGTGGAACGAAATGATGAGGAGGCTGATGACCTGCTTGAGATGATTGAAGAAGAACTGCGGGAGCGCCGGTTTGCAAAAATTGTAAGGCTCGAGATTGACAAGAAAACACCAAAAGATGTGAAAAAATATCTGATTGAACATCTGGAGGTTGATGAGTCTGATATCTTTGAAATGAAAGGCCCTATCGGCCTGGCCGATTGTACCGAATTAATGAAGCTGAATGGCTGGAAAACCCTGCGATATGACCCATGGGTGCCCACCCTGCATAATGTTTTAAAGCATGAAATAGATGAAGAGGCTCCGCAGATATTTGATGTAATGCAAAATGGTGATTTTATGGTGCATCATCCATATCACAGTTTTGAATCATCCACGCAACGATTTATTGAAGAGGCTGCAACAGACCCGAATGTTTTAGCGATCAAACAAACTCTATACCGAACCTCAAGCGATTCTGCTGTGATGCACGCACTCATCAGGGCTGCCGAAGAGGGAAAGCAGGTTGCTGTACTCGTGGAATTGAAAGCAAGGTTTGATGAAGAAAGAAACATTAGCTGGGCACAGAAACTGGAAAAAGCGGGGGCACATGTATCATATGGCCTGCCCGGTTTAAAAATCCATACCAAGCTTACCATCGTCGTAAGAGAAGAAGGCGATGAATTGCGCCGCTATGTTCATATAGGCACTGGGAATTATCACCCCGATACTGCACAGTTATATGAAGACCTGGGATATTTTACCTGTAATGATGAGATTGGCAGTGACGTATCAGATGTTTTTAACCTGTTAACCGGGTATGCCCCAAATCAAACTTATGATAAACTACTGGTTGCACCAAAGTACCTCAGGCCGGGTATTACTGAACTGATAGAATTCGAAACAAAAAATGCGAGAGAAGGCAAGCCTGCCCGGATCATTGCCAAAATGAATAATCTTGAGGATCCTTTAGTCATTCAAAAGTTGTACGAAGCTTCACAGGCAGGAGTAAAAATTGACCTGATTGTCCGCAGTGTATGCAGGCTGATACCGGGCAAAAAAGATCTCAGCGAAAACATCAGAGTGCATGCAATAATCGGCAGGTTTCTTGAGCATTCAAGGTGTTATTATTTTAACCACAACGGGAAAGACAAATATTTAATCGGATCCGCCGACTGGATGCATCGCAATCTGGATGCGCGTGTTGAGGTTTTAACTCCTATTGAACATCCGGACCTGAAGGCGTACTTACAGTTTTTATTAAACCTGTACCTGAGAGATAATCAGCAGAGATGGGTCATGAACTCAAAGGGAAAGTATTCGAGGACCAAAAGGAAAAAAGGTGAGCAGAAAATATCTACCCACCTGTTTTTAATGCATCATACTAAAGATAACCACGAACCTGTCCCAAGGGCTGACAGCGTTTAATTACAAGGCCGGATCAGGCTCAGCCGGAATTCTGCCGAGTTCAATATCCAGTTTTTTCAGTAAACTTAAGGCTGGAGATGCAAATCGCCCATCCATGGTGTAGGCATTAAATACGGCTTCTCTGGCATTTTCAGTTTCTTTTAGGTTCACATACGCATTTCCTAAAAACCACCAGGCTTTCTCATCAAAAAATTCAGGAAGCGACTCCGTATCCAATACCTGCTGAAAGTGGTAAATGGATCTTTGATAATCAGCCTTATTGTAACTTAATATGCCAAGATTTAAGCTTACACGCCCAAACTGCTGGGGTGACAAATCCTCTTCCAGCAGATTTTCAAGGATTGATATCGCCTCGTCAAATTCTTCATCAAGAGCTTTGGCGAGAGCCACATTGATCGAAATGTCCAGATCATTTGAAACTTCTTCATCGCTCCTGAATATATCAGCACCCACCATTTCATTCACATCGATAGAAGCCAGTGCTGAGCGCTGTAAAAGTTCACCCTGCTGCACAGAAAAAAGCTGCAAACCAACGCTTATCAAAACAGCTGCTGCTGCCGAATAAAGCCATATTTTGTAGCTTTGAAGCTTTTTAATTGTCCCCGGTTCACTTTTCTTATCGGGAGAAGTCGCGGCCTGCTCTTTTCTGAACATATCGTGCAGGTTTACTTCCGTTTCAAACTGTGAGAAAAGTTCAGGATTTTTTAAAAATTCTTCCCAAAGCTGATCAATCTCTTCGTTGTTTAAATCGCCGTTCAGGAATCGTGTTATTTTTTGGGATATCTCTTTGTCTTTCATAGATGCCGGTTTTTATTCATAACCCAGTATTTGTATGGCACCGCTAACACGAATTCCTTACACTTTTTTTTAAATTTTTTTAGAATCCGTTAACACAATCGGTCAGTTTCTTTACAATTCGGTGTTTTCTTGTCCATGCATTGTTCACTGAAATATCGAAATGTTCGGCTATATCTTCAGTTTCGGCATCTGGAAATGAGAACCAATGTGAGATAAACTCTCTGTATCCTTTTTTAAGTCTGTCAATGCAAATTCTCAGAATTTTCTGTTTTTCTTTATCTACCAGTCTGAGAATTTGCTCAGCAGGACTCACAGGCTCTTCCTGTATCTCTTCCGTAAAATCTCTTTTGCGACCGCGAAGCATATTATAGTAGCTATGCTTGCTTGATTTAAGCATATAGGCAAGCAATCCGGCCGGATTATCAATTTCTTCATCCCTGATTTTATTAATCACATATTCGAACATGTTCTGCAGTGCTTCATCAGCATCATCAGGATTGGCGCCCACATTTGAGATCAGGTATTTTTTCAAAATAGGGGCTGCATCAGCGCACATTTTATTTGCTTTGCGCTGATCACCATTTTGAATTGCCGTAACAAGTTCCGAATAGTCCATTATCCCAATCGCCATTGAACTGTGAATTGATTGCACCTAAAATAGCATAGCCCGCTGAATTACGCCAAAAAAAATGATCGGATCTGACTAAATTAAAGTCAGTTTGATATAAGAATTTGGGAAAACAGTCTTAAATTGTCTCAAATGGACGATTAGTGTTTGATAACATAATAAATTTCGTCATGCCGGACCCCGATCCGGCATCTCCTTCCTATATCAACGGTTGGAGATCCCGGATCTTCGCTAACGCTGCGTCCGGGATGACGCCCTTTTTGGATCAAAGTCACTTTTATTCCAATGATTTTATGTCGCCCCGTGAGGAATCCACTGTGGAAATCGACGTTAAATCAGGTTTTTCGTGCGTAAACTCACAAATTGGTCATCCGCAATTATGATGTGATCGTCTACAGGCACGCCCATCAGCTTTCCAACATCTGCAATTCGCCTGGTTAAACTGATGTCGGCTGCCGATTCTTTTGCGTGGCCTGACGGATGATTATGAGCCAGTACAATGCTGTTTGCATGATTCAAAATAGCGCTGCGCATTACTTCCGCGGGCTCAACTATGGTGGCATTGCTACCGCCCTTGCTGATAATTTTGTGACCGAGCAGGATTTTTGAATGGTTCAGAAAACCGACCATGAACTGTTCGTGATTCAAATCGCGCAGGTATGGCCTGAAATAATCAGCAGCTGCCTCGGGTGTGTTTATCTTGATTTTATCACCAAGCGAAGCGGCCTGAATACGGCGTGCAAGTTCAAAAGCTGCTTCCAGCGTAATCGCCTTTACTTTAGCAATACCGGGAATTACACGCACCGACTGCCAATCCTGCCTCACAAGCATTCGCAAGCCATTAAAGTGATTGAGCAGTGCTTTTGACGTTTGCAGCACGTTCATTTTTTGGCTGCCCGTTCTGAGCAGTATTGCCAGCAATTCGGAGTCGGAGAGGCTGCCGGCACCATAACGGGCCAGCTTTTCGCGCGGTTGTTCATCCGGACTCATCTCTTTTACTGTTCGGGATGTAAATCGGGTGGAGTCAAATTCTTCCTGGTTCATATTCTTTTTATCTATAAGAAACCGTTCAGAGGAATTCCTTACACTAAAATTTTAAAAAGATGGAAGGTTTTTGATTTTGGCAATGAAAAGTGAGGATGTCCAATATGTAAATTAATTTATGAACCAGCTTAAATAATTTAGACATTTAATCCCTCTCTATTTTTTAGAGAGGGATGAGTCAGAAAAATAAATCTAAATTATTTGAGCACGAAGCTGCTTAACCCTCCCATTCATCAAAAATTCCTGTTTCTGATGATGTAATACGCCCATGCGGTGAAGGGAATCAGGGATACAAAATAATGTGCAATCAACCCAAAACTCAGAATACTCAAATCCAGCCCATGGGCACCTGAATTGAAAAGACCTTCACTAACAGCGGATGACGGCCCCACACCGGGGATCACATATTGTGCCATTTCCAAAATAGTTATCATTGTGCCCGGTTCAATTCCGGAACCTGTGAGCACCTCTCGTATTGAAAACAGCAAGTTTGAAACCCCGGCTAATATGTAGCAAAAAAATACGGTCAGCAGATAATTTTTAAAAAGCAGGCCTAAAAGCAAAATATTGATATAATATGCCATCACGGTGAAAGGCAAGGCTGCCAATCCCAATAATATTGAAACCGGAAATACGGTTCCCTTAATCAGAAAGAATAAAGCAAACAGAGCAATCGAAAAGATGCTGTAACCAAAAGTGATGATTGCAACAGCACTTAAATCGCTCAAAAAATAATCGGTTCTTGATATGGGTTTGGTAAGCAGCAGAGATGCACGGCCCGGCTCAGTGTTTGTAATCAGGTGTGTTGGGAGTGCTATCAGAACAATAAGTAATATGACCCCGGTCAGAGCTGTCATTAAAAATCCCGCAGGCAACGCTGCCTCACCAAATTCAAATATATAACCGGCTTCACCTGCATATCCCGTACTTGCGTAAACCATAAACAGCAGGAAAAAAAGTAAAATTGCACCGGGCCAGGCAAGCAGTACTTTATTGCGGAGAAGCTGATTTAGAATGTATCGCGTCATTGCTCTTTGGCCACATTAAAGTGTTCGATGTAGTATTCTTCAACTGACGGGTGTGATTTTTGAATTTCCTCCCGGTTTGCCGATTTCACAATGCTGCCATTTTTGATCAGGTGAATTCTATCGCAGATTTTATCGATATCCGGCAGGATGTGAGTTGTAATCAGAATCGAAATATGCCTTTTCTCCTTTTCTTTCAGCATGTAGTCCATCACCGCTTTTTTCTGTACTGCGTCCAGGCCGTTAAAGGGCTCATCCAAAATGTAAAACTGCTGATCTCCAAGAAATGTGTTCATCAGTGCGGTAGTTTGACGCATCCCTTTCGACAGCGATTTCACCTTTTTTGTCAGAAAATCTACATTCAGTGCTTCGGCTAAACCATCGATTCGCTGCTTCAGATTCTCTTTATTATTATTGGTGATTGAACCGAAATCGATCAGCATTTTTTGAACCGTAACATTATCCGGAAACGAATAGATTTCCGGCAGATATGAAACCTGCTCTCTGGATTCCTTTTCTTTATGACTTCTCCCCATCAGGCGAATACTGCCGCTCTCAGCAAAATGCAGATCCAGGATCGTTTTTATAAACGTAGTTTTACCTGAACCGTTAGGGCCGAGTATCGCCGTAAAATTGCCGGATTCAATTTCGAAGTCATCTATATTTATCCGGAATGAATTTTTTTTGCGCCATCCTCCGTTATATCCGGACACGACATTTTCAGCTTTAAGGGGTATCATCAGGTTAATTTGAGGATTTATTCCGAGCCTCCCATCAGCGGCTCGTTGATCGCCCGGATACTTGCATTTGGAAGGCCATCAGGATAAAGGTTTTTAGTGAAGTTAATTGCATCAATCACCATCCGAAGATGCAGCTCTTTTGAATTTTCATAAAATGTTTGGGCCGCACCGCTCAGCTTTGGCTTACCGTGCAGCGGCTTATCACTTACGCAAAGCAGCGTTGCAAACGGGATGCGGTACCGGTAACCGTTAGTTGCCACCGTAGCCGATTCCATATCGATCGCCACACTGCGGCTCACGTGAATCTGTTCAACAGTACGGCTTTTCATAAACTCCCAGTTACGGTTGGCAGTGGTGTATACGGTTCCCAGCCGGTAACTCCGGTTATGCTCGTCCAGCTTTTCCATCAGGTAAACGTTAAGCAGGTGGTTCGGGGTGATCGGGATATTGACAGGCAACACATCATCAAGTACACCGTCATCACGCATAAAACCGGTGGCCAGTACAAAGTCGCCGATCTCCTGATGGTTGCGCAACCCACCGCAATGCCCAACCATTACCATCGCATCGGGCCGCAGCACCGCAACATGATCGGAGATAGTTTTTGCATTCGACGGTCCCACACCAATATTTACCAGCGAGAATCCCTTATTTTCAGAGAGTTTGTGATGGTAGGCCGGCATTTGTACAGATCTTGAGGGTTCTATACAATCAGGAAACAATTGTTTAAACACCTCTACGTGCATGTCGTAATTGGTAAAAAGAATATAGCGCTGAAAATCTTTTGGATCGGTTCCTGTGTAGTGGCTAAGACGGTCCAAAGATATATCGATCCGTTCGGGGCTAAACAGGAACATCTTTTTCTGTGTGATATCCCACTCATCCTCATCAGCATTATCGAAAAGCATGGGATCATTCATCGCCACCCTCGGACGCGAAGGAAATATTTTTATTTCAGCACCTTTTTCCGCCAGTTTTTTCAGCTCGCGGGTAAGATACCAGCGGTATGCCTGTGGATAAGCCATTTCGCCAGAAAGAATTGGATTGTGCTTCGACCACTCCCGCTTTACGACAATCTTCGGATAATCACCTTCATCATATATTTTTTCCATCAGGTCGCACGCCTTATTAACATGTTCAACCAATTCCTTTTCGTTGGCGGCATCAGCTTTCGTAAATTCTATTCTCTTTTCCATTTATAATATCAAGCAATATTCATGTTTAAATTTTCAAAGCCCCGTTGGCAAGTGCTCAAAGATAAGAAAGTATATGAAACTCCCATTTTTTCTCTGCACGAAAAAGATGTAGTACCGGATGGTGAAAAAGGAACCAAACCGTTCTATGTTCTCGAAGCACCTGAGTGGATAAATGTAATTGCTTTAACTGAAGATGGAAACATTGTTCTTGTTGAGCAGTACAGGCACGGGATTGATGAAACTACTCTCGAAATACCCGGTGGCATGACCGATGCCGGCGAAACTCCGCTCAAAGCTGCCAAAAGAGAACTTGTTGAAGAAACCGGGTATACATCAAACAAATGGACATTTTTAGGAAAGAGCAGCTCTAACCCGGCAATCATCAATAACTTTACACACTTGTATCTTGCAGAGAATTGTGCTAAAACTGAAAAACAGCATACGGATGGTACTGAAGATATTGCTGTGCACACGCTGCCTGTCGCTGATTTTTTGAAGTATGTTAAAGAGGGTATCGTTCATCATGCCATTGTAATGGCCGCCGTTTCACTGCTGCTTTTAAATATGCCCGAATTAAACTCACTTGAGACAAACAGTTAAAAGTTGTTTCCACAACATTATAAGATTGATTATACTGTTGGATTCCAGCTCTGGATAAAAAACAGAGAACGATTACGGAATACAAATGGGTTATATCCACCCAACTATAAATAAAAATTGTTTACTCAAAATGGTTAAAAAAGGAGAAAAAATAGATACCGGTTTTTCACTTAGTGTTGTTGAAAACGGTGAAGAAAAGGAAGTAAAATTCAGCGACCTTCTAAATCGCCCAGCTGTTGTTTCGGTGTATATGAGAAACAATACAAGCGGCTGTGATAAACAAAACAGAAGTCTTGCTGAGCATTCTGACTGGTTTGATAAGAAAGGTTATAACCTGATAGCACTGAGTAAAGATAGCTGCGGATCACACAAAAATTATGCAGAGAAGCTGAATATTAATTACACTCTTGCATCTGATCCGGATTTTAAATTTGCCGAAGCAACCAATTCCATTGTGGAAAAAAAGATGTACGGCAAAACTTTTGATGCACCATCCCGTTCCGCTTTTGTTATTGATACAGACGGAACCGTTCTCGGAATTATTGAAAAAATAAATACAAAAGCTCACGCAGAAGAACTGAAAGAGCTTATAGAATCGATCTGATTTACTATGAAATCATTAGTCATCGTTGAGTCGCCAACCAAAACAAAAACAATAAAAAAGTACCTGCCTAAAGGATACACGGTGGATTCCTCAATGGGGCACATCCGTGATTTACCTTCATCGGCCAAAGAAATCCCGGCAAAGTTCAAGAAAGAGCCGTGGTCGAACCTCGGTATTAATGTGGATGATGGGTTTGAACCGCTATATGTAGTTCCGGCAAGTAAAAAGAAAGTAGTAAAGCGCCTTAAAGAGTTGCTGAAAGATTCGGACGAATTGATTCTTGCTACTGATGAGGATCGTGAAGGTGAGGCGATAAGCTGGCATTTGGTTGAATTGCTAAATCCGAAAGTACCGGTTAAAAGAATGGTATTCAGAGAGATTACCGAAGAGGCGATCAAAAATGCGATGGATAGTTATCGTGATATTGACATGAATTTGGTACACGCTCAGGAAACACGACGCATTCTGGACCGGCTTGCCGGTTATACCATTTCTCCTCTGCTGTGGAAGAAAATTTCTCCGGGGTTATCGGCTGGACGCGTTCAGTCGGTTGCCGTTGAGTTTTTAGTAGACCGCGAGCGTGAACGTATGCGCTTCAGGAGCGGTACCTATTACGATTTAAAAGCACAGCTGAGCAAAAAAGGTGACTCAACAAAGTTTAAAGCAGACCTCTCGCATGTGAATGGGAAAAGGCTGGCAAGCGGTAAGGATTTTGATGAAAATACAGGTAAACTGAAGAAGCCGGACAGTGTTCTTCTTTTGGATGAAGAGAAAGCGGTTAAGCTGCGCGACCTGCTGAATAAGGCAGACTGGAGTGTTACCAACATTGATGTAAATCAGCAGAAAAGAAATCCTTCAGCGCCTTTTATCACATCCACCCTGCAGCAGGAAGCAAACCGAAAGTTCGGGTATTCCGCGCGAGACACCATGAGCATTGCTCAGAAATTATACGAAAAGGGTTTGATCACCTACATGCGTACGGATTCAACCAATCTTTCAGGTCAGGCAATTAATGCCGCACGTACAGCGGTGCAGGAACAGTACGGTGATGAATACCTGTTTGAGCGGGTCAGATCCTACTCCAAAAAATCAAAGGGTGCCCAGGAAGCACACGAAGCTATACGTCCGGCAGGTTCGATGTTTAGACATCCTGAAAAAGCAGGGGTAAGCGGCCGTGAATTTAAGATTTATGATTTGATCTGGAAGCGAACAATTGCCACGCAGATGGCAGAAGCAAAGCTTGAATTCACAAACGTAACTATCACTGCCACCGAGGGTGATACTACTGCCGATTTTAAAACAAGCGGTAAAAAAATTCTCTTCCCCGGCTTTTTCCGAGCCTATGTGGAAGGTAGTGATGATCCGGAGGCAGAGCTTGAGAACCAGGAACATCCTCTGCCGCAAATGAGTGAAGGCGAACCTACAGATTTACACGAGCTGGAATACATCAGCCACGAAACCAAACCGCCTGCAAGATATACGGAAGCAACTCTTGTTAAAGAGCTTGAAAACAGCGGTGTTGGAAGGCCCAGTACCTATGCTACAATTATAAGCACCATTCAGGATCGCGGATATGCCAAAAAAGATGGCAAAACCCTGATTCCCACATTTACAGCATTTGCTGTTACCGGTCTGTTAGAAGAGCATTTCCCCGAACTGGTGGACAGTGATTTTACTTCCGAGCTTGAAGACAAACTTGATGAAATTGCAAACGGTAAGTATGATCCGCGAAAATATTTAAGCGACTATTATCTAGGCGATGATGGACTTAAGAAGAAAGTGGAGACCCAGGAAGATAAAATTGATCCGCAAAAAGCAAAGATGCTCGATCTGCCGCTCGATAACCTGAACGGCATGAAGGTTTTTGTGGGAAGATTTGGTCCTTATGTAAAAACCGAATCCAATGGCGAAGAGCTGACTACATCGTTACCGGCTGATATGGATCCGGCCGATCTTTCTGCAGATAAACTAACCGACCTGTTAGAAGCAGAAAAAGAAGGTCCCAAGTCAGTAGGAAAAGATCCGGATACCGGAGAAGACATTTTTGTTCTAACCGGGAGATATGGCCCGTATGTGCAGCTTGGAGAAGTGACTGAAGAAAATAAAAAACCAAAACGGGTTTCCCTTTTAAAAGGCATGAAGCCGGAAGATGTGGATCTTGAGCTGGCACTCAAACTGCTTGAATTGCCGCGAACACTTGGCAATCACCCCGAAACCGGAAAAGTTGTAAAAGCCGGCGTGGGCAGATACGGGCCCTTTGTTTTACATGACGGCACATTTAAATCTCTGAAAAAAGACGATAATGTTCTAGAGGTGGGTCTTGACCGGGCAGTTGAATTGCTGAAAGAGAAAAGTAAAGGACGCGGCGGAAGTTCAGCCATCCAGGATCTTGGAAATCACCCGGAAACTGACCAGCCAATTAAAGTGATGACCGGCCGTTACGGACCGTACATAAAGTATGGGAAAAAGAATATTTCACTGCCAAAAAATTCCGATCCCGAAAAGTTTACAATGGGCGATGCAGTGCGGCTCATTGAAGAAAAGGGCAAAAAGTAAGCGGTTCATTTATTAAATTTACTACAAGGCATCGGCTTTACTGAACTTTGCACTGAATAACGAAACAGCCATGGAACGCAAGTCAGATTTCATATTTAAGTATCCTCCCAATTTACAGGAGCTGGATCTTGCCACTATGGTTAGTATGTACAGGGAAAGAGGCGAACCAAGAAAAGCGGCACCGGGTAAATATCTCGCGTGCACGGTTTCACGGAAACTGGTTAAAGAAGCGAAGTGGTGGTTTGGATTGTATTACAGCCAAAAATCATGGGACTCGCTGCTCACAAAATCTTCAGAAGGTTATCCGCTAACCGAAGCTGAAATGAATGCTCTTGGCCTTATTCTTTCTTCTGATGATGAACTGCCCCATCGTGAATATGTGGAGCAAAATATAGGAGTGCTGCCCAAACTGGCGTACCTGATTCTGAACGATATTAAACAGTTTGGTTTCATCCGTGAAGATGAACAGGGATATCTTGCTGTTACACCGCGCGGCGAACGCGCACTTCAGGGAATCGCACGAAGAATTTATCAGAAAAGGTTCAGCCCGGCAATGTTATACTCATTCAGGGGTGAGGATCTTGAAGCTTTGAATAAAGGCCGCCAGACAGATCAGACCACACTTTTTTGATAAAGCCTGTCATCGTAAACTTATTTTTCCCGCTCCTTGTTCTGCAATGTTTCAATACTCAAAAATCTTATCTTTAAGATTCAATTTTTCAAAAATTAATACCACGAAGTTTTCAGGATGGAAGCATATTTAAGGGAAACTATTTTAACAGCACTTGAAGCGTTTAATCTTGAAAAAGATCAGCTTCCCGAAATTCAGATCGAAACACCGAGAGACCCCTCGCACGGCGATGCTGCAACCAATGTGGCTATGATGCTTGCTAAACCGCTCAGAAATAATCCCAGAAAAATAGCCGAGCAGCTCGTTGAAAACATTGAGTTCGACACTGACAGAATTTCATCTGTAGAAATAGCCGGACCCGGATTTATAAACTTCCGGTACTCAAATAATTACCTGTATGATGAATTACACGATCTGCTTTCATCAAAAAGCATTTATGGCAAAACGGATGATAACGCCGGAAAGAAAATTCTGGTTGAGTTTGTAAGTGCAAACCCAACCGGCCCGCTAACAGTAGGGCATGGCCGCAATGCGGTTCTTGGCGATACAGTGGCACGGCTATTGGAATGGACCGGTGCTGATGTAGATCGTGAGTACTATTTTAACAATGCAGGACGGCAGATGCGAATATTGGGCGAAAGTGTCCGTGCCCGATACCTGGAAGAACTCGGGAAGGATGCAGAGTGGCCCGAAGGAGGATATGAAGGCCATTACATCAGGGAGATTGCCAAACAATTGATTGAAAAATATGGAGACAAATTAGCAGATCAGGATGATATATCCCTGTTTAAAGAAGAGGCTGAGTCAGCTATTTTTGAAGAAATTCAAAAAACGCTGAAGAGAATGAATATTGAGATGGACTCCTTCTTCAATGAACATTCACTTTATGAAGACGGATCAATAGATCAGGTTGTTGAAAATCTCAGAAAAGAAAACCT
>SLAU01000234.1 GCA_007126675.1 Balneolaceae bacterium | reverse complement strand
GTGCTGATCAAAAATCCCAACTTCCTGATCCTTGATGAGCCTACAAATGATCTTGACCTGGTGACGCTTCAAAAGCTGGAGGAGTTTCTGATCAATTTTGGGGGATGCCTGATCATTGTATCACACGATCGCTTTTTTATGGACAAACTGGTTACCCACTATTTTGTGTTCGAAGGTGACGGTGAGATCCTGCATCACAACGGCACTTACATGGAGTACCGGCAGATGAAAGAGGAACAGGAGGCGGAGCAAAAGCGTATTGAGAAAGAGCGACGGGATGCATTAAAACCAAAACCGGTGCCAAAGGCAGAGAAAAAGAGCAATAAGCTTAGTTATGAGCAGCAAAAACAGGCGAAAAAACTGGAGAAGCAAATAGCTGAGCTCGAAGAGGAAAAAGCGGAGCTGGAATCCAGGCTGAGCAGTGGTGAGCTGAAAGATGTGGAACTGCGGGAAGCATCAGAAAGGTATGGAGAATTGAGCGGAGAGATAGATGATAAAACCCTGGAGTGGATGGAACTTGCCGAGCAGATGGAATAGTATTCAAATCAGGCTGATTAGCTTCATGAATATCATCCTTTATACTCAATCGCTGTTACGGTTTCTCGCAGATTAACGCTGAGTTTGACGCAGATTTTCGCAGACCATCAGCGAAAATCTGCGAGAAAATTACTCCCAACTCGAAGCATTCGCCCTTCATCCGACAGAAGTGTCGCATTTTGCCCGAAAAAGACGCCATGCAGACCCGGCACGGTTTTCATGGCGGTTAATGTTCTGAGCGGTTCTTGTGGGTTTTCGATTGTCCCGCTCTCCTGGTCAACCGTAGTTACTTTACAGCGCTTGCGAAGGCCAATGCGGACCGCATCATCCTGAGTTCCCTGTTCATCAATTTGATATTCCTGAATTGGCTGAACACCTTTAATCGCAATATTTGGCCTGAATCGGTCCATTGTTACAGGCAGGCTGCATTTTAATCAGCCGGTGGTTCATACATTTCAGTAAAACACCGATTATCTGCAATGAACTCTATCTGTTTGTTGTTATATTTATTGATGAATTTGAATCTAAATAAACCATTTTAATTATGGCCCAAAAAGAGAAATTATTCAAAAGTAAAGAGCATAAATCACGTGAAGAGGTAAGTCGGTTTCTCAGAGAGCTCGCTGATAAAATTGAGTCGGGTTCTGTATCAATGATTCAGGGTGAGCAGAAGTTTACATTTCAAATTCCTGAAAGCCTTAAAATGGATGTTGAGGCCGAGCAGAAACATAAAGGACCAAAAGGCGTTCAACAAGAAATTGAAATAGAACTGCAGTGGTATGAAGGCGGGCAAGAACCTGTAAAACTTTCTTAACTGAGTGAACTTCAGCCTGATGCAGATTAATTCATGCTTTGGTTAGTTAATAAAGTCGTATTTTAACGACCGTTATTACACCGATTTATTTGCATTTATGCTGAAACGCTACTTTTCTACAACCGGACTTTTAGTCGGCACCCTCTTTTTTGCGCTCTCGATGTCGCCAACGCTGATTCCGCGGCCTGATACAATTCAGGGAATCATTTCAGGGCTGGCATTAGCATCGGGTTATGGTCTTGGTGTATTTGGAATCTGGATTTGGAAATATCTGGAGTTACCACAGCCAAAAGAGAGAGATCAAACCAAGCTACAGGTTGTGGCAGGCTCCATATTTCTGCTGATTACGATCATTTCACTCTGGAGAGCCAGTACCTGGCAAAATTCATTACGAGAGTTGATGGGAATGGAGGCGGATGCTTTTGTACAGCCGGTGCTCGTTGGTTTAATCGCGATAGCGGTATTTCTGGCTGTGTTGGTCGTAGGACGTCTTTTTCTTGTAACCAAGCAGTTTTTGGCTCGTAAAATGGAAAAATATGTACCGCCCCGGGTTTCATTCGCGCTTGGCCTGATCACCACTTTTATCATTTTTTGGCTGATTATTAACGGGGTTCTTGTTTCGCAGCTATTGCGTATGGTAGATTCCACCTATCAACAG
Source organism: Balneolaceae bacterium (assembly GCA_007126675.1). Taxonomy (GTDB): domain Bacteria; phylum Bacteroidota; class Rhodothermia; order Balneolales; family Balneolaceae; genus SLAU01. The sequence goes on along the minus strand of SLAU01000234.1, from coordinate 1,332 downwards.
GTGGATGCACTTATGGAGCCGGATATAGAGCAGCCTTCCGACCCGATGAAAACCGGAAGTGTAGAATCGATACTGTCCTGGGAAGAGATGGGGCGGCAGGGCAGGCGTTTTTTAACTGAAGGCCCTGCAGCAGCAGATATCCAGCAATTTACTGACAGCACAGCACTTGACCCGATTCGTGTGTATGTGGGAATGCACGCATCCACCGATTTTAATGAACGGGCAGACCTTGCATTGCAGGAATTAATACGGGTTGGCGCTTTTGAACGCTCCGTTCTTTTGCTGATCACCCCAACAGGTACCGGATGGATTGATCCGGGATCTATTGAGCCCATCGAATACATGCACAGAGGTGATATTGCCAGTGTAGCCGCTCAGTATTCTTACCTTCCAAGTCCGGTATCCCTGATCTCTGAAGAAGATTATGGCTCCGGGATGGCACGTGCTCTTTTTCAAAAAGTTTATGGATATTGGACCGACCTGCCCGAAAATGAAAGGCCAAAACTGTACCTGCACGGATTAAGCCTTGGCGCACTCAATTCAGATCACTCTTTTGATTTATATGATATTATTGCAGATCCCTTCCATGGTGTTTTATGGGTAGGCCCTCCGTTCAGAAAAACCACCTGGCGTAACATTACCGATAACAGAAATACAGACTCACCTGCATGGCTGCCTGAATTTCGGGACGGCTCAGTGGTGCGTTTTGCAAATCAAAACGGTGGTCTGGAAAAAGGTGAATCGGAATGGGGATCATTCCGCATTGCATATCTTCAATATGCCAGCGATCCGGTCACCTTTTTTGAGCCGGGAGTATTTACCAGTGAGCCAGACTGGATGCAGGAGCCGCGCGGTCCGGATGTGTCGCCCTATCTGCGATGGTATCCCATTGTAACCGGATTGCAGCTTGCAGCAGATTTGATGACGGGTGATGCACCCCGCGGCTATGGGCATGAATATGCCGCTGAGCATTATTTCGACTCCTGGCTTGCGTTAACTGAGCCAAAAGGCTGGACTCAGGACGAGCTCAGGCAATTACGCAAATTCTTCGAAGACCGCAGATATCAAACCGCTCCCTGATTTCTTTGTAATGAATTCATTTTCAGTTCGTTTCTTTAGGCCTGTTTAATTTATCATTAATCCAATCCGCCTATTCAGGCGATAAACTCATTATTTTAAATAGATGAACAACAAGTTTTTTTACCCGCTAATTGGCCTGCTGCTTGCCGGAAGTGTTATTTTTTGGATTTATATGTTTCAGGATGAGCCCGCCCCTGAAGCTGAATTTATTACATCAGAAGAATATGCTGAATACGAAGGTGAGATAACTCT
>SLAU01000209.1 GCA_007126675.1 Balneolaceae bacterium | reverse complement strand
ATTCCCACGGGGTGATCTGGCCGGGATTCCTTATGCGCGCCGCTGCCCGGATTCATGGCATAAAACATGTGTGCTATGCTCACGGTGCCGTAAAACTTTTTGCTGATTCGAAAGGAATTCTCTTCAGGTTTGCCCGTTACACACTGCAGCATTGCGATAAAGTATTTACAAACAGCAGCTATATGCAGAAAACACTGCAATCAATATATAACTGCCAAAGCACGGTGATATCACCCGGATACAAATCAAACCGGTTTTATTATAAACCTGCAGAGAAAAAATTTGACCTGTTCTTTGCGGGTAATGCCGTAAAACGCAAAGGTGTAGACCTCTTACTTGATGCCATAAACAACAATCTGCAGTTTTACAGAAATAAAAGCCTGAGAGTACAAATCAACTGCAGCGGAGAAATGAAAAATGCGTATGTACGCTTTATTGAAGAGAATAAACTTGGCGACATTATTACAATGGGAAACAAACTTGAAGAAGATGCATTATCGGAACATTACAGATCCGCCAGAATTGTGGTTTTACCTTCAAGAGACGAACCCCTGGGTCTGGTTGGAATTGAGGCAATTGCCTCCGGTGCACTGTTAGTTGCGGCCGATACCGGGGGAATCAGAGAGTATGTGACCGATGGAGAGAATGGCTTTTTATTTGAACCGGGTAATGTTCAGGATTTGCAGCAAACCATCGAAATCGCACTTGACCGGTATCCGGAATTTCAGAAAAAACAACCCGCTGTTTCACAGACTGTGCAGAGGTATGCTCTCGATCAATCCATTCAAAAAACGATTTCTATCTTTAAGATGATTGATTCGGGTTATGAATCATAAGGCATAGCTCGTAGTTGATTAGTTGCTGCATTTCTCTTTTGTTCTTTTGACTTGATCCATCAGGAGCCGGAGTTGTTTCGAGGCTGTCCAAAAAGGTATAGATCATCGAAATTCGCTTAAATAATTTAGATTTATTTTTCTGACTCACCCTTCCATCCCTCTCTAAATAATAGAGAGGGATTTGACGTCTAAATTGTTTAAGCTGGTTCATAAGTTGATTCACGTTTTGGACAGCCTCTTATACTTCTGTTCGGCCGACCTGTTACCCGGCAATTTATTGCCGGAATAGATAGCCAAAATAAAAAACTAAAATCCTGTAAGGCTGATACCAGCTCTTAATTAACTTATTGCTGTATTTCATCTTTTTACTTTTTTCTTAATCGCTCGGGAGCTGGAGCTGGAAAGGCTCAAAAGTACGATACCTGTAGTGTTTTATTCCTCATCAAAACTATAAACTTAGAACAGGAATTAACCGGCCTCTGATTCGTGTAGGCGATATGCAGGCAGGCTTGAATTTTTGATTACTTTTGTTTCAAGACAAAAGTAATGAAGCATTCGATTCAAGCTGTGAATTATGAATATTAGCTTGTAATTCTCTAATAGCTGCATATCTCCACTGTACTTTTGAACGATCTGTCGGCGTACGGATGGCCTCAAAAGTACGATGCCTGAAGTGTTATTCCTTATCAAAACTATAAACTTAGAACAGGAATTAACCGGCCTCTGATTCGTGTAGGCGATATGCAGAGCGGGGCGACTGAGACGTTTTGATAAATCATACCGGTGACCAATTGTTCGCTTGGGAAACAAGAGATGGACCATTGATTTATCTGTCGAAGGAGCAACCCGCGATGGAGCCTGCCTGCCCGCCTCAGGCGGACAGGCAGGCTCAAGGGGAGATCTACAATGGACCATTACACCTTGAGATTTTTAAGCTTCTCACCTGTATGTTTTTTACATGCATCGTCACAAAGTGATCCCTTTGAGGCACACGCCAGACAAAAACCAAACACCACCTTCAGAAATCACGATGCCGGAAGTATTTTTTCCTTATTAAAACTCTAAGTTTAAAATAGGAGTTAACCGGCCTCTGATTCGTGGAGGCGATAAGCAGGGCGGGGCGACTGAGACGTTTTGATAAATCATACCGGTGACGAATGGCTCGCTTGGGAAACAAGAGATGGAGCATTGATTTATCTGTCGAAGGAGAAACCCGCGATGGAGCCGGGAAGAAAAAGAATTCAGGAAAACTATTCCCTTTCCGGCTCACTCCCGTTTTTACTGCCTGACGATAATTTTTCCATAAAGCCGGGAGTAATTGCCATGATTATGATCACAAACGTACCAAACGGTGTTATATATTTGATACTTAAATCGATGATATTCAAAAACAGGAGGTGAAAACACAAACCCGGCAGAATCACTAAAAGTACAACCGCCCATAATAACGCATGAAAACCGGCAAGCAGATAGTAATGCACTTTTTTTGCTCCTATCAAAATCAGGGCAGCCAAACCGAAGAGCAGGTAGAAACCCGCCGGAGCGGTATATGAAAAATCCCTGTAATCATTGATTCGCTCTTCAAACACCTGGATGATAAGTGAGGTATTGCTTCTCTCTGTTAAAAATATGTACTCATTACAATGTGTGGCAGCAAACTCAACCTGGGGAATTACCGCATATACCGTAAGCAATCCTCTTACATCGCGCCAGATTCCAAAATAGATCAGCACCAGAAGTAAAAGAAGTCCGGTTCGTATTAATATCTGTTTCAACATTTAATCAGACTGATGAATAAAAGTGAGTTGGGCATAATATTTTAAAAGTTTGAATCATAAGTTATAGCTCATGGCAAGACGGGTCTGTCAGCCTTGAGGCATAAAGCCTATTCCCTGCGACGCTGACAGAATCCACGGAAAAGCACCGGGGAATGCTGTCAGGTCGATAATAAAATAAATTTAGTCAAGCCGAACGCCCACGGGTTAAACCTTTTATATTCACGCAAATTTTTCATCCAGTATTTTATCAATCTGTTCCAACAATATACTCGTCATATTCTTCTTCTCCTTCAGAATTTCAGTCTGTTTGGCTTTCCACTTGTTTGGATTATTTCGGGTCTTATTTCCGTTCTGATCCTCATCTTCTTTCAAAATCGAGATCGCTTTTTCTATGGCCTGAGTCTGTCCTTCCGGAGTGTTTTTGAAATGGTGAACCAAACCGTATCTCTCTTCAAGCTCACGGATATAGCCCCAGCGATTTTTATTGATCAGTACAGACGGAACACCCAGCATTGCTGCTTCACAACTCATGGTTGCGCTGCCTCCCACTAATAGTGATGCATGTGCAATAACATCGTGTATATTTTGGGGAGGTACGGAAAGGCGATATTTTTCCAGCTCAGGGGGAAGCGTTATTTCGGATGATATCCAAACCTTTTTATATGCTGCCAGTGCTTTTACAAGCCTTATCTTAAACTCGTTATCGATCGCTTTGCTGCCTAAATCGTGTGTGGCACT
>SLAU01000114.1 GCA_007126675.1 Balneolaceae bacterium | reverse complement strand
CTTGTTGATAAAGTGTTTAAAGGCTCACCGAAAGATTTGGTAATGGCCCTTGTTAAGAATGAAAATTTGACCGACAAAGAGCGAAAGGAGATAAAGAAAATGATCGACAGTCTGGAGGATTAATATGGAATCAATGATAGCCATTTTTTCAGAATTTGGCGCTCAATTTATCGGTTTCATTTGGCTGCCGTTGTTGATATGGACAGTCCTGGCGGCACTTTTCCTGATTATTACTCCTGCATTAAACCGATTGCATGCACTTCACCATTATCATTTACGGTATGCCCTTTTACTATCACTTCCGGCAGGATTAATGGCCCTGTTACTTTTTGAATATGCAGGAAGCTGGCTGCAAACAGCAGGTACAATTGAAGGCACATTAAAACTGGTCTACTTATCGGCACCGGTTGAAGTATTTGCTTCTGAAATTGAAAGCACGCTTTCGTGGACGGCAATTATTTATGCGACAGCAGCCGGAGTATTTATTGCCGGAGCAATACTAATGACCGGCAGCCTCTTTCTGCAGTGGTTACAATTACTAGCCGTTAAACAAAAGTGTAGATTAAAAAGCATTGATTCACTGCCTGAAGTATCAAACCGGAATAAACAGCTTGCATTAAAAACTAAATACTCTATCTCAGTTGCTTATCTCGATGACAATGTTATCCCGGTCACGTTCGGATATTTTAGGCCGGTTATTATTCTGCCCGGTTCACTTAAAAATGATCCCGAAAAGCTGAACCTTGCATTGCGACACGAGCTCATCCACATTTCAGAAAGAGATTTTCTTTCAAACAGTATTATCAATCTGATCAGAGTCCTCTTTTGGTATCATCCGTTCGTTCATATTCTTGCGAATCAGATGATTGAATACCGGGAAATGAAGTGTGACAGTATTGTACTCGCCGATCAGAAAATTTCGAAAAAAAGGTATGCGTCTCTGCTGATGGAGCTGATACCCCTTCCAAATCTTGAATCACGATTGTCTGTAAATATGGCCCAGGAATCATCAAACCTAAAAAAGAGGATCCAAATGATCTCACAAAACAAACAGATAAATCAGATACCCAAACGGTTAAGTTACACCCTGTTTGCGGTGTTACTGGGCTGTACCGTAATTGCCATGGCCTGTACTGACGTACAAACCGACTCAATTTTTAATGAAGAAGAATTAGACCTGATGACCGATATTGACCGAACCGGAGAACGGGGTTATCATCAGATCCTGATTTTTGCAGGTGAAGATGGCCAGGCAGATCGTCATCAGGGCAAGCTTGAGCAGCTGAATATTCTGAAGCCTGAACATATCCAATCTGTTGAAGTTCTAAAAGGTGAAGAAGCTATCAATAAATATGGTGCACGCGGCGAAAAAGGAGTTATTGTGATAAGAACCAAAACGGATGAAGAATCATACAACAGAGTACTGACAGTATTGGGAATGGAAATTTCAGAACATCCCTCACACCCATCAACCGATGCTGAAAGTGAACAGGATGATTTTTTCGTAGTAGTTGAAGATATGCCGATATTGAAAGGCGGGCTTATGTCTATAGCAAAAGAGATCAGGTACCCCGAGGAAGCAAGAAATCAGGGAATTCAGGGGCGTGTATATGTTCAGTTTATCGTAAATGAGCAGGGAGAAGTTGAAGATCCCCAGATTATCCGCGGAATTGGTGGTGGTGCCGATGAAGAAGCATTGCGGGTTGTGAAACAGGCAAAGTTTAAACCGGGTCTGCAACGAGGAGTGCCGGTGAGGGTTCAATATTCATTACCGATTGTATTCAGGCTTCAGGGCAGTTCTGATACTGAATCAGGCACTGAACAATCGTCATATCATGATCAGGGTGAAACTTTAAACACACTCACGGTAAATAGTTACGGGCACAATTCTGATCAGGGTACAGGAACAGTGATTGAACCACAGCTGATTAACAGCGAACGCGGAATTCCGGAAACCCATGGTGTGATACAAAGAGCATTAAAGCTGAATATAACTGATAGAGGTTCTTCTGTGATACGTGGTGTTCTCAAAGACAGTGAAACCGGTGAACCGGTACCAGGAGCTAACATTTTCATACCCGGAACCAATATAGGTACAGTTTCTGATCATGAAGGAAGTTTTAGTCTCAGAAACATTTCTTCAGATCAGGAAATGGTGATTAGCCATATCCGATATAAAAGAGTTAGCACAACTTTATAAAAACCGGCTGGGCCATAGCCGGACAATCAGCGGAGTTTCTGTTTCAGGAATTCCGCTTTTTTATTTTTTGGATTTAAGCTATGATTCATGAGTATAGTTCATGGTAAGTTCATAGCTGTGTTACTTTATGACACTTTTCACCGGGGAAAAGTGTCCAAAACCCGCCGGCTGGTGAAAAAATGGCGAAGCTCAGCGCCGCTCCGCTAAAAGAAAACGAAGCTCCATATCGCTTCCAGCTGTCATCAAGCTCTCAGCGGAACGTTTTCTTTCTTAACGCTGCGCTCTGCCTCGCTTTTATCGCCATTTTTTCACGAGGCCGGAAGTTGTTTTTCCTTATCAAAACTCTAAACTTAAAATAGGAGCTAATCGGCCTTTGATTCGTGGAGGCGATAAACAGAGCGGGGCGACAGAGACGTTTTTGATAAATCATACCGGTGATAAATGGTTTGCTAGGGAAACATCTGATGGACCATTGATTTATCAGTCGAAGGAGAAACCCGCGATGGAGCCGGAGCGAATCAGCAGCCTTGATCTTTTGCTTACTTTTGTATCAAGACAAAAGTAAGGGGATGTTTTAATTAAGCTATAAATCATGATTAACAGCTTAGATTTCTCAAAGTGGTGTTTTTATCCGGCTATTCGATGTGACACCCCACCCCCACGTGAAAAACACTCGTGGGTACTCCCCTAAAGTGGAGAGCTTCAATGGCCCAAAAAAAAATAAACCGGCCATTGATTCGTGGAGACAATAAGCTGGTTATCCAGTCAAAAACTTTTCCAATTACCAGGTATTCAGTTTTTTTACTTTTTTTTCGTTTTATTTGAAACCTGTTGAATTATCTTGCGTACAGCATTGTACTAATTACGTGAATTCACTTTATACAGGTATTAAATATGGCCGCTAAGCTCAAAAAATCCCGAACCGATAAAATGCTCGCAGGTGTTTGCGGAGGCATTGCTGAATATCTCGGCTGGGATTCAACCCTGGTACGTATTCTGTTTCTCTTACTTGTTTTTTCATCTGTAGGCACAATGGTGCTTTTCTACTTCATACTTGCTCTTATCATGCCGGAATAATTTCATAGTTCGTATTTCAGAAGTTTGAATTTCTTTTATTAGATTCAGGTTTCTTAAATAAAATGCTATGAAAATTGCTAT
>SLAU01000197.1 GCA_007126675.1 Balneolaceae bacterium | reverse complement strand
GTTGATTAGCAGAAATCCCGACGCTGTCAGAAACGCGGAAAAGCACCGCGAATGCTGACAGGTCTAACAACCTGACAGCACCCACCGGACCTGTCCGACTGATGGCAGGCGGGTCTGTCAGCGTTGTGGGAAAGGGCTTTAAGTAATGGAAATAGGCAAGAAGCTAAATGGGGCCGGAACACCGACGCTGTCAGAAACGCGGAAAGACACCGCGAATGCTGACAGGTCTTAAAAAACCGATAACTGGTACACAAAGCCGGACTCTGGCCCCATAGGGATTCCTTCGGAACAGGAATCCACGCGAAGGGCACGCGTGGCTACGCCTGTCCTCCGAAGTCTTGACGCAGGATGGCTGGCAGGTCCCTGCCCCCTAATTTTCTAATTCACTAATCAACTTATCAACTAACCTCGCACGGGGAGGTGCGAGTTACTTTTTCTTTAAACAACAAATTTTTATTGATAAACAATAAATTTTTGTTGATATTGGGCAAGAGTCACCTGAATAAAGCTGATCATTATGAAAACATCCATTTCCATCAAAATCGTGATCTGGGCATGCAACATTGCTCTATTTCTTCTTGTAATTTCATTTTTTGCAGGCACCTACTTCTTTGCCAAGTTGCCATCAATTGTAACTACGGACGTTGACCTGAGCGGTGTTGAAAGATCGAGTTACCGCGCGTCGCAAAGCTTTCTGGGGGATAGCTATCAATATGAGCGGGTGATTGACCGCGAGAAGGGCATTGATGAGGAGAATTACTATTTCTCATCAAACAGAAACCTGTACAGGGTTTCATTCTCTGATTCTCTGGCGATGCAGGCTGATAAAGTGAATCGTGAACTCAGTTCCACAGAAAGCAGGTATTTTGGATTACTACAAAAAAGTACTACGGTAACTGAATCGACCGATGACATGCTGGTTCGCTATGCAGCACCGGCGGTTCCTGTCAGCAAGGAATCGTTTATCTCATACGCGAGAGCGCATGCAATCAGTCTCCTGCTGGTAATACTCTACGGGGCAGTATTTCTATGGTACTTGCGAAAATTCATTGCCGGCCTTCGGGTGCCCGGTTTCTTTACGCAGACCAATGCGCTCTATCTGAAAATTACTGCTTGGATGGCCATTGCGGCTCCATTCCTCGTATGGGCCTGGAACACCCTTTTCAGGCCGGATCTCTTCGCTGACTACCGCTTCAAAAACGCTACAGAAGTAAGCGCCGGCCTCAGCCTTCCCCTGCTGATGCTGCTGTTTGGTGTAGTACTTTTGGCCATTGCGTGGAGTTTCGATCACGGTGTAAAACTTCAAAAAGAGCAAGAGCTGACGATATGAAAATTTTTGGAAGCTGGTCACTCGTCTCGCTTATTCGGTTTATTGTACAGTTTGCATGGGCTCTTATACTGGTAACCCTGGTAATCCAATCTATATGGCTGGCAATAAATCTCTTCTTTGTAGATATGATTCACTTGCCTGTGCCGGTCTTTTTCTCAGCGCATGAAATGAACCCCTTGTTTAAAGAACTGCTTGATGAGCAAAATATCGCTGTATATTCATCTGCCACAGTAAGCGCTAACTACCAGCTTTTTGAAAAAGGCGGTTTATCGATATTGCTTATAACAGCATCACAGGTAGGGTTAACGGCTTATGTTCTCTATGCGCTAACCGTGTTAAAACGCCCGCTCAACGCCCTGGCTCTCGATCAGGTTTTTGAATCTGAAAATGCTGCACAACTTAAAGTGGTTGCACTGCTTACCCTCTTCGCCGCACCGCTAAAGTATTTCTACGAGTGGTTCAGTACCTGGCACTTTGGCCGGTTAGTAGAAACGGAAATTGTTAATGTGGCAAGTCCACCATTCGATGTCACTCTGCTCATGGCCGGATTGGTTTTATACATCTTTGCAGAGATTATGAAGAGAGCAGCGACACTTTATGAAGAACAGAAACTCACGGTGTAATTATGGCCATCATCGTAAATCTTGACGTCATGCTGGCAAAACGGAAAATGAGCCTCACTGAGCTATCCGAAGAGGTGGATGTCACCATTTCCAACCTCTCCATCCTGAAAACAGGCAAAGCCAAAGCGATTCGATTTTCCACCCTCGAAGCGATTTGCCAAGCGCTTGACTGCCAGCCGGGAGATATCCTGGAATATCATGATGACTCCTGCACTGAATAGTAGTATATACATTAAACGGATAGGAGCAAGGGATTCAAAAAAGTGTATACGGTTAAATCAGTTCCATCAAAAGAGAAAACCGTTATTTGAAAGAACCTACCACAATCATATACTGCATATTACCATGAGTGATAAAACTACTAACAGACTTATAGATGAGATAGAATCACTGCCGGTGGAAGAGAGAATCCGGGTTGCCGATTCCGTTTTAAAAACGTTAAACCCGGTAGACCAGGAAATAGAAGGTCAGTGGATAACAGAAGCGGAAAACCGTCTGAATGAGATGAAATCCGGGAAAGTATCTCCTGTTCCGGGAGATGAGGTTTTTGAAAAAATCCAAAAACGCTTTTCTAAATGAACTACGGTTTTCATCCTGAAGCTGAAATCGAATTAACGAAAGCCATTGACTATTTTGAAGATCAACAGAGAGAGCTTGGGTTTGAATTTTCTGTGGAAATTTATAAAACGATCCAAAGAATAAAGGAAAATCCCCGATCGTGGACAAAGGTCAGCGGATCAATTCGAAGAGTTTTAGTACAGCGATTTCCATTTGGTATACTCGACCATTTCGATCCGGATTCATCTTATATCTTTATTATTGCTGTTATGCACCTTCGCAGAAAGCCGGGATCTTGGAAAGAACGAATAGACAGATAAGCTAATTACGTTTCGGGGATTAACTTTGCCTATTTATTCTTTTGTTTTACATTGAATCGTGTTCGGTGCTGTTACGATCAATTCTAACTTTACCATTCTCTTATCATGAAATTGCGTCAAATTTTTTCTCTTGCTGCTCTCTTATCACTACTGCTTTTCACGGATATCCTTTACGCCCAAATCGACCGCGAAGTTGGCGAATCGTTTGCCACACGGTCCGAGGTAATCGGTCAGCGCGGCATGGTGGCCACCAGTCAGCCGCTCGCTACCCAGGTTGGACTCGATATTTTACGCCAGGGCGGCAATGCGATCGATGCGGCTATTGCGGCTAATGCTGCCATCGGGCTGATGGAACCGACCGGCAACGGCATTGGCGGCGACCTGTTTGCGATCATCTGGCACGCCGAAAGCGAACAACTCTACGCTATCAACGCAAGCGGGCGATCACCCCGAAACCTTTCCTATGATGAGCTGATGAATATTTTGGATGAACAGGGAGATGATGCCATTCCGCCCTACGATCTGCTGTCCGTATCCG
>SLAU01000320.1 GCA_007126675.1 Balneolaceae bacterium | reverse complement strand
TAATTGCCACCTCAAAGTCCCTCATCCTTTACATATTCGCAAGTTATACAATGTTTAAAACAGTTATAAAACTAATGAACCCTCCTGTCTCCTGAATTCTGACTCCTGACTCTCACTGCACGGGAATTTTCAGATACTGACCGGCTTCAATTTGATCATCCAGGTAAACCTGATTAATGATTGCTACTTCATCTTTGTCAATCCCCATTGGCAGTTCATCCGGAAGGAAGTCACGGAATATTCCTGAAGACTCCGCCTGAAAAACATTCATAGTAACGGGACTGATATTGAGAACAGCTTCATCAGTTACACGGTCAAAATCCAATGGAACCGTAGTCAGCACTTCTTCATACTCTTCAAAACGGTTTACACCTGTATAATTAACAAACCGGTAGATTCTTCCATCAAACTCTATGGCATGAATAATCGCACGAAGGTTTCCCTCCTGCTGCTGAACGGTTATATCTGCGCGATAGCCATTGAACTGATCACTGCTCATCACCTGCTCGGGCCCTTCATTCACTGTAATACCATCCTGACCGATAAAACTCTGAACCGACTGTTGTGCAGATTCCGACTGGCCATCTATCCGAAAAATCATCACAGCCTGCTCATTTGGTCCCACCAGCACCACCTGCTCTCTTTGGTTAATTACCTGCCAGCCGCTCGGGACAGGGAATTTAAATTCAAGATCCGGATGCAAAAATTCACTCTCATCCACATATCCTTCGCGGGGATTATCCCCGAACAACATGCCATCGAGCATACTCATGTACAGTTCTGAGTTTTTCTTCGTCATTTCATATCCTTTCTCGCGCCACTCGTTAGCCATTCGAGGAATATTTTTCTCCCGTTCTCCGGGATTTGGGTGCGAGGAAAGCATATTCGGAATGGCTGCACCATGCCGTTCTGAAATTCGTTTTAAACTGGTGAAAAACTGAGCTCCTTCCTCAGCGGCATATCCTGCCATAGCTGAATATTCTACACCAAGCCTGTCAGATTCCCGTTCGGCATCACGGCCATAGCTCAAAAAGAGAAGCTGAGCTCCCATACTGCTTAAGTTCAAAATGCTCTCACCGGGCAGTCCAAAAAGTTCCTGCCCAAGTACTGCACCACCGATCACCAAAACCTGGCCTAACGTCTGCTGAAGAGCCCGCTGCGAGGCGTGCCGGGCAGCTACGTGGCCAATTTCATGCCCCATCACCATAGCAAGCTGAGCTTCATTATTCAGATGAGCCATAAGTCCGCGGGTTACATATGTGTAACCTCCCGGTAGTGCAAACGCATTTACAACCGGAGTGTCTAATACTTTGAAGAAAAACTCCGTTTCACGGAATTGTCGGTCGGTTTCGGGACGGCGCATGTGGCTCACTTCCAGCAGATCTTTACCGATATTATGCACATACTCCGCAACAGCTTCATCATCGTATAACCCAAATTGGGCAACAATTTCTTGATCCACTTCCTGCCCTATCTGAATTTCCTGGCTCCAGGAGTAAGCAAGCAGCCTGGTTTGACCGGTTACGGGATTTGTTTGAAAGGAACAGGAGCTTACAACTGTAAAAAAAGTTATTGCTGCGAGGGCATGAACAATCAGTCTTTTCATGATGGTATCATTTTATTTTTCGGGTGCAAACAATTTACAATATTGTCAATTCTTATGAGATACGAAATCGTTTGAAATAATTAAATCTCCATCCGAATCTTTGGTGCTTAGTAAAGTTGTTATGTGTTTGTATATCACAAACAATGCGTAAGAATCGATCTTGCAGTAGTGTTTTAACAACTCAGGATACACCGTTTGTTCGGTTTCAGTAACTGCGCCTGACTTCAACGCCAAATAAGCGTTCATAGCTGATTCACCATCAATAACCGCAATATCAGAATCACTGTTCAGCTCGTAAGGTTTATCAATACCATCATTTTTGATTTGATCCTTGATTGGCCTGTACGATTGGATTTTTAAAAGTTTTTCTGTTTGAATCACGCTTTTGAAAATCTGTTTTAATGATAAACCCTCATGCATAAACCTGTTATAGTAGCCATCACGCAATTCCTTATTTAAATCGAAGAATCTGCTCCCCTCGAGCTTGGTGCCATACTTCAGAATATTTTTAAATTTATCCCGGTTATCAGTGATTCCATCAGTTTTATCACCGGAGCTTTCATGCATCAGCCGGAAAATAGACTGTCGTTCAAAAGGCGAGTACTGCACGATGGTTCCTTCCTCAAAGTCCGGAATTTTTAAAAGTGCATCCGTCAGTTTTTTATGAGGATGGGAGTCTGTATCTGTATCAAGCCATTCGCTGTGTACCAGGCTGCCATCCTCATAAAGTGTATGGCATGAAAATTGAAATAAAACCGGATCATACGGCCCCCGCCCTTTTTCCATTGGTATGGGATGAGTTGCAGCTTCAAAATCGATAAAATGAAGCGGGAAGCGAAGTGATAACAGTTTGTCCATGTATGATTTTATCCACACAAGAGGCACATTCTTGTCTTTTGCCTCCAGAAGCTGCAAAGCGCGGCGCTGCTGAATAGATATTTTGGGATAATTTGCCTGCGTCACTTTTTCCGGTGTTTCAAAACCTGCAGGCTGTGTGCCGTTTTCTCTGAAATAGTTATTCAATGATAAATCCGCGGCTTCGCCGGGACCAACAAGCTCAAAAAGGTGTAATTCCGGTTTCTCAATAAGCTGATCAGAAAAGTTCTGGCTCCAGCAACCATTTCCGTTTTCATCTGCAGACCTTCTGAATTCGCAATATTTGCATGTCGAATGAATGTCCGGTGGCTTCACAACTTCATCACTCAGGATCATATGTTTCACTTTCTCCATCGCTTCCATGACCGAAAGGCCGGTAAACGTTGTGTATGTGTGAGAATCCGGCAAACAGTCCGATAATGAATCGGTGAATCCGGTTGCCTCAATTTTGGTGAACAGGTTATTTAATTCGGTTACTGTATCCTTGCTTAAATTTTTTTCCTTGAGTGCAGTCTTGAACATGTTTTCTTCAACTGAACGAAAGTTTTTAACGGGAAAAATAAAATGAGTGGTAATGGTATAACCTTCAAGAGAATGCCGTGCAATCTCTTTTCTGTAAGCCGCTTTCAGCAGATAACCTGAAGCCGATCTGCTTAACCTGTCATTTTCAAAAATGCCGGATCTGTGACTTCTTACCAGCTTTCCGTGAACCTGTATAATCTGGATCTGTTCTCCCTTTTTGAAAAGAACCGGTATACGGGTCAGGAAATGATCAGTTTTAAGAACCGCTCCGCAGATACTTACGACCGAATTATTCTCCAGCCAATCTTTGGTTTGAAGATATGCAGTGTCTGAATCGTCATCGGTGAACTTAGGATTGGGATAGGTTCTTGCTATTGCGTTCCGAAGTTCAAGTTTAT
>SLAU01000261.1 GCA_007126675.1 Balneolaceae bacterium | reverse complement strand
TTTCTTAATAGTATTATATGCGACTCCTGCTAATATAATATGTTACTCAGCCATTCTGGTAGCCTGCCAATTTACCACCTGCCACTTGCCATCCCGTTTTAAAAATGTGCCGCTGTTCAGAAATTTTAGCACTTCATCCGGCGATGTGCCTACAAGTTTAAATGCTACAATGGCAGTGTTATCATAAATGTTGATCTGAATTTCTTCAGCTGTATATATCAATTCAGGCGCATCAACTTCTTCCGTATCTTCAAGGCTGCGCATGATTGCGTCTTTCCCATAGCGCTCGCCTGCCGAACTGGTATAAATAAGATCATCCGCCCAAAACCGGTCGTGAACTTCTGCATCATTAACCGATGCGCCATATAAAAACTCATTCAATAAGTTTACCAGCTTTTCTTCTGTAGATCTGTCATTTGCCTGAAGTGTACAGAGCGGAAATAGTATAATCAATAGCGATAGAAGTAATCGATGCATAGCCACATTATTTTGATTTATAGTTAGCCCTTCAGAGTATAGTAAAATTTATGTTTCGAATCTTTGCTGCATTTACCTGATGACCTAAGTTCGATTAATGCCATATCAAAGATAAATGCCGGAATTAAACTTCTGTATTCACATTAAGTTAATTGAATAGCCGTATAATTGTTCTCATTTAAATCATTTTTAAATCATTGAGACCTAAATTAATTAATCATGATCGTACTTGTAATCAACTGTGGAAGTTCTTCAGTAAAATATAACCTGATTGAAACGGAGGAAAAGAGAGATCTTTGCCGCGGACTTATTGAAAGGATCGGCGCAGTTACCGCTATTGTAAAACATGAACCTGCCGGCAAAGATGGAATTAAGGATACACGCCATATTGCAAATCATGTGGAGGCGTTACAGGAGATTATGGATTATCTGCTGAGCCCGGAAAATAAAATTATCTCCTCCCCGGATGATATTAAAGCCGTTGGGCATCGGGTTGTTCACGGCGGCGAAATGTTTAAAGATTCTGTGCTGATTGATGAAGATGTTATGGATGCGATCCGTGAAGCTTTCGATCTTGCACCGCTTCATAATCCGCCTAACCTTAAGGGTATCCAGGCTGCGAAAAAGAATTTACCTGATATACCTCATGTTGCTGTATTTGATACGGCATTTCATCATTCCCTTCCTGCAAAATCATATCTTTATGGGATTCCCAACAGGTTATACAGGCGCTATAAAATTCGTAAATATGGATTTCACGGAACATCGCATTACTATGTTAGCCGGCAATATTACAAGCTAACCGATAAACCCCGGGAAAAAACAAAAGTAATTACCTGCCATTTGGGAAACGGGGCTTCAGTTACGGCGGTTGATGGCACTGAATCGGTTGAAACTTCCATGGGATTTACACCGCTTTCGGGCCTGGTTATGGGTACCCGCAGTGGTGATTTAGATCCGTCCATCCTTTTTTACCTGGTCGAAAAAGAGGAACTGCAGCTTAACAGCCTGCACGCGTTGCTAAACAGGCACAGCGGCCTTCTGGGGCTTAGCGGTTATGCCAGCGATATGCGCGATTTAATTGCGGAAGCTAAAAACGGCGATCGCAGATGTCAGCAGGCAATTGATGTATTTTGCCATAAAGTAAAACAATACATAGGAGCATACTCGGCAATCATGAACGGATGCGACGCTATTATTTTCACAGCCGGAATTGGAGAGAACTCTCCGCTGATCCGCCAAAAAATTCTTGAAAATATGGATCAGCTTGGTGTAGAGCTGGATCAGAAAAAGAATGAAGCTGCAAAGAGCGGGCAGATAGAAAAAATCAGCTCAGATAAATCAAAAACTGAGGTTTACGTGATCCCCACAAACGAAGAACTTGTAATTGCGATCGATACGGCAAAGATTGCGACAGCTTCGGGTCAATCACCTTGGGTCTGAGCCTCTCTCGAAGGAAATAGTGAACATTAAGGTTCTGAAACTGCGAAATAAGTTTGCCTGATTCAGAATTTTATTACATCATTATCGAAACACAATTAAACCGTTCGATTATGAAAATTTTCCGATTGTTCGCTTTTTCCTTTCTCTTTTTGATTCCCGTTACAATTTTTGCCCAGTTTACCATTGATGACCGCGCTATCCTTTTTTCGAATGTAAATGTTGTTCCGATGACGGAGCAAACCGTGATGACCGGCATGGATGTTTTGGTTGAAGGTGACAGAATTTCCGCAATTGGTCAAACCGGAGAGTTATCTGTACCCACCGGCGCAAGTGTGATAGATGCTGAAGGAAAATATCTGATGCCCGGATTGGCGGAAATGCATGGCCATGTTCCGCCAATGGAATCCGGTAACTGGCCGGAGCGCTACCTGGAAGATGTGCTTTACCTCTATCTGGCCGGTGGTATTACTACGGTAAGAGGGATGCTTGGCCATCCAAACCAGCTTGAACTACGGGAGCAGGTGAATAACAACTATATTCCGGGCCCTACACTGTATCTTGCCGGACCCAGTTTTAGCGGGCAATCTATCAATTCACCCGAAGAAGCCAGAGAGCGAGTGCATGAACAGTTTGAGGCAGGGTGGGATTTATTAAAAGTACATCCCGGGCTCACTCTTGAAGAGTATACGGCAATGGCAGAGGCCGCAAATGAAATTGGAATGGAGTTTTCAGGACACGTTCCGGCAGATGTGGGGCTGGAAAATGCCGTTTTATTAGGCCAGCGTACGGTTGATCATCTTGATGGATTTATTGAGTACATCGGGGCAATGGAAGAACCGGTAACCGATGAACAGCTCGAGAAAGCCGTTACTCTTGCCGTTGAAAATGATGTTTGGAGTGTTCCCACTCAGGCTCTCTGGAAAACTCTTCTTGGCGCTGCTGATCACGATAAACTTAAGGAGTATGATGAAATAAGATATATGCCGCAGCAAGTGATCGATGGCTGGTTCAATTATCTGAATAATCAACAAAACACTTTTTTCTACAGGGGTGAGTATGCTGAAGTTCACCAGGAAAACCGTCAAAAATTATTAAAAGCCTTGCAGGATGGCGGTGCCAAAATTTTAATGGGAACAGATGCTCCTCAGATCTTTAGTGTGCCCGGATTATCAATAAAACGCGAACTGGCCATTATGGAACAGGCCGGACTGACACCTTATGAAATCCTGAAATCAGGATCTTATAACGTAGGCAAGTATTATCAGGATATTGATACCTTCGGTACCATCACGGAAAACAGCCGGGCAGATTTTATCCTGATAAACGAAAATCCCCTGGAAAATCTCTCAACAATTGATAATCATGCCGGGGTGATGGTGCGCGGAATCTGGATTTCACGTGAAGATATCGACAAAAAGCTGAATGAAATCGAAGAAGCTTACAGAAATTAACCGATAAAAAGTTCGGTTTGTGGCAATCTGTTTTA